>JAILDQ010000229.1 GCA_024689365.1 Treponema sp.
TCGGGACCGTAACGGCTTCCCATCCATTCGTAAAAGTCAGAAGAACCGGCCGTGCTCTCGCTTGAAGTTTTTACAAAAGACCAGTTGGGGCTTGAGTTTATGTACAAGTAAGGCTGAGCGTAGCTTCCCTCAAAATTAAGGTGAAGATGTCCTTTTTTAATGGGAATGTAAGACTCAACGCCGCATTGAAAGCCCATCGCGTTAGGAACGTAATTGTCCTTGTTAGTATCGTCGTCGTCAACTTCCGCCGGCAGCTGGAATTGGGTCATGGCCCACTGCGCGAAAATTCGCACGCGCTTTACAGGCGAAAAATTAGCCTTGAGAGCCATATAGCTTCCAACATCGCTTCCGGCTTTTTGATAGTCAAGCCACGAAGCGTAATTGTGCAAGAACATCATAGGATTGAAAAAGCGCAAGTCCATCTCGCCGTAAGGAAGGGCCGCTTCCATAAAGGAGATTTGAAATTTCTTTCCGATTCTCGCGTCAACCTTGTGTGAATAAAGATAACGGCGAGTGTTCAACTGGGTCAAGGAACCTGTGTATTGCGCGATTGGCGAATAAATTGAGATTGAGGCGTTTGTCGCGTCAGTTATATATCCCGATTGAATTATTGAACTGCTTTGCGCGCGGCCAAAAGATTCAGGCATATTGTTAACGCGGAAATTGAATCCGACCGTATCCGTAAAGGCATAACCAAAAGAGCCGTAAGCCATATGGGGAAAATTCACGTCGAATATTTTTTCTTTGTAGGGAATGTTGAAGTAAGTTTCGCTGTCGTCTCCGCCAGTCTTGTTGATTCCTATGAAAATGTCCGCAAAAAGAGTCGCGTAATCTCCGGCTCCAAGAGTCACAGGAAAGTCGATGACATGCTTTTTCTCATACCTGTCGTACACCCAAGGAACAGATTTGTTTGTCTTTACAAAGCCTTGTAAATTTATCTCGGGCTCCGCGCGAACTTGAAAAATCGACGCGTTTGCCGAAAAGTCGCTATCGTTAAAGAAATCAATTATTTTGTCATAATGAGCCTTGCCTGGCTGGCTCAATGAATCGTATTCAATCTCTGTCAGCATCGCGCGGACTTGATTCAAGCTGATCGGAGCCTGGTCTGAAAACTGGACAATGCCGCATTCTTGCTCCAAGATTTGCAGGGAATCGTAAATCCAATGTCGGGGCTCAAAAAGAGTTTGGCCTCCCCTGCCAGCCTTTCTTCCCTCAGAAGCGATTGAAAAAATGAAAGCCGCAAAAAGCGCCGCCGCAATCGCAAAACGTTTCATTCAGCGGCCTCCTGGGCCTGAGAAAGCGGCGCTTCGCTTTCAACCGAAGCGTTTTCTTTTTCCGCCTCCCTGTCATGCTTGTCTTTTAGCAAAAAGTCAAATTTGACGGGCTTTTTAAGCAGACGACAAAAATCCATTCTGCAAGAAAGGGCTATTTCAAAGTCATGCTCAAATCGGCCGGAAGTATGATTGTGGTTGAAGACAAAAATGTATGCAGGCTGCGCCACAAAAGTGAGCCACTTTAACGGCGACCAAGAGCCTTTTAGATAAATAACATTGTCGTATTCCACAATGCCGTGCGGCGCGGAAAAATCTCGGCCGTTTGCGTATGCGGGATTGTCAACGTAAATCCATTTTGTCTCATACCTTTGCTTTGTGGTCATTCCGTTAATCCAATTGTATATTTTCTTATTATAAACTTTGAAAATGTCGTCAGAGGAGAATTCTCCGCGCGCGGCGAAAATATAATTAAGGTCCAAAGACCATTTTCCCGGCTTTTCATAGCCAACGGAAAACTTGCCCGCGATTGAGTCAGGGCCAACAGGGCTTCCAATCCATTCATAGTCAGGGCCTTTCTCATCGCCCTTGGCTGAAACCAAAGACCAGTTGGGGCTTTGCTTTATCCACAAATAAGGAGAAGCGTAATAGCCTTCAAGGTTGAATTTAAGAAATCCGCCTTTGACAGGAAACTGCAAATTCACGCCGCCCTGAAAGCCATCGCCTTCAGGAAGCGCTCCGGCTCCAGAAGTTTGTTCAGTGAACATTTGGTGCTCTGTTCTTGCCATTAATCCGTAAAAACGCAAATTCTTGCATGGAACGAAATTCACCTTAACGCCCATGTAAGAAATCCAATCGTATTGGTTGTTCAACTCATAGGCGTGAAAAATTCCAAAGGGATTGAGAAACTTCATGTCAAAAACGTCGTAGGCCGCGCCGCCTTCCAAAAAGCCTAACGTGAATTTTTTGAAAAGCCTAAAGTCAATTTCGTGATTGTACATCGTTTCCTTTTGGTTCAATTGCTGAACGTTAAAGGCGTAAGAGAAAATCGGCGAGAAAAATCTAAAGGTTCCGTAAGGCAAGTCTGTAAGATAGTCGCTTTGCACGACGCTTCCCAAAGAGGCGCGGCCAAAGTTATGGCTGCCCATTCCGAAGTTTAGGTTAACGCCAACGCCGTTATTCCACCTGTATCCTGTCGAAAGATAAGTCGAATGCGTAATGTTTGGATCGAACGCGTCTTCATAAAAGACATGGTTGACGTAATTGTAATGCTTTTGCATATAGGAACGGCGCTGGCCTACCGCCAAGCCCATGTAAACAGTCAAATAATCGCTTAAAGTAAGCCTTATCGGAGCCTCAAGCAAACGCTGGCGTTCATGATAATTGTAAAGCCAATCAACGCCTGTATTGGTTTTCAAATTAAAGTCAACGTTAAGTTTTGGCTCTATTCCAAGGGAAAAAAGCCCCACGTCAAGGGAAATGTCAAATTGGCTGAAATATTCTTGTATTCTAAGGTACTGGCTTTTTCCGGCCTCAGACAATTTTTCATACGGAATTTCCTCCAAAATGCCCTTGAGTTCCATAATCGTAAGGGGCGTATGGTCCACAAAATTCCATCTTCCGAAGTCTATTTCCACAGAAGCCAAGGCGTCGTAAAGCCAATGGCCGCTTGGAACCAAGTCTGAACCCCTGCGCGGAGAGGCAAAAGAGCCTGCGGAAACAGAAAAAACAACAAAAAAAACAATTAAAAATTTCTTTATATTCATTATAAAACCCAAAAAAAGATTGAAAAATTATAACAAAAAAGGGATTTATATTCAAGACAGACAGGCTCTTGCGCGCGCTTTTAATTTTCTATATAATTATTATTTATGAAAAAAGAGAAGATAATTCCGCTAAAAATCATGGCTTGCGTAATAATATCGCTGGCTTTCTTCTTTTTTAGCTGGACTCCCTTGCAAACAGAGCTAAACCTAACTCCTGAATGGACAAGCGACATAAATAAAGGCATTGAAAAAGACACCAACGAAACTTTACTGCCCTTTAGGCTTGGAAACAAAGGCGGCTATTTCACTCATTCCGGAAACATAGTTTCCAGGCAAACAATCCCATACAAAGCGGTTTATTCAAGATATTTTTACAGCCTCTATGAAAGAAACGCCGACATAATTTCCGTTTATCTTCCGTCGGGACAAAAAAAATGCGAAATAATGGGAGCCGGATTTCCCTTCATTCAAGAAGACAGGCTTTTCCTTTTCGCGCCGGGCGGCTCTTCAATCGCATTTGTAAACAGCCATGACGGAAACGCAAGCGCGAAATATGAAAACACAGCGCCAATAACAGCTTTCAACTCTTCGGAAAACGGAAGCGCCGTAGGATACGCCGACGGACAATTTTTGATTTTCAACAAGCATGGCGTAAAAAAAATTGAATTGTTTCCGGGCGGAAGCGACAACCCGATAATTTTGGGCGCGGACATAAGCAAATCCGGCAAAATGTTTGCCTGCGTCTCCGGCGTTTCGCCCCAACGCTTTGTTCTTTACAGAGACGAAGGGAATTACGAAAAAATAATTTACCACGAATTCTTGAGCAAAAACATGACAAGGCAAAGCTACGTTCACTTTTGCGACAACGACAAATATGTTTACTACGACGCAGGGGAATATTTGGGAATCGTTGACACGGAAAAATGCGAGCGAAAAAAAGTTTCGCTTTCCGGAAAAATCCTGAACATCCAAGAGTCGCCAGTGGCCGAGAGCGTTTACATTCTAAGCAGAATCGGACAAAGATATTATACCGTCACAATTCTTGAGAACTGGACAAAAAAAAGCGGCCAATTTTCATTTGAATCGGACAGCGCTTTCATTCTTACAGACGGAAACGCGCTTTACATTGGAAGCGACAATAAAATTTCAAAGCTTGCCCTATCAAAACGTTAGAGGAAAAAATGAAAAAAACACATGCATTTAAAAGCGCTTTTTTAATTTTGACGCTTTTTTTTGCCGGCAAGGCAAGCGCCTTTGACTGGCCCATTTCTGATTTTGATCCTGAACAAAAAATTTTGGATTTTGGACAAAAAAGAAAAGACAGCGTGAACACGGCGCTTGTTTTTGGAAGCGCGCAAAGGGCCAAGGCCTCAGACAGCGGAAAAATAATCGCGGTGATTATGGAACATCAAGGCGACGGAGATTGGTTTGAGTCTCCGCTAGGAAACGCCATCATTATAAGCCACGAAGACTCTTTGATTTCAGTTTACGGAAACATTTCGGAACAAAGCGTCTTGGACTTGGAGAAAAAAAGCGATTTAAAAACAGGCGAGGATTTGGGTTCCACAGGAAATTCGTCATGGAACGAAATTCCTGAAGAAAATTCGCTCGAATTTCAAATCGCCGACACAAACGCCAAGACTTTCATCAACCCGACAATTCTCATGCCGCGCGCGTTGAAGCCCAAAAGAATCTTATTGGAAGACATTTCGATAGAAAACCAATTCGGCCGCCTCTACGGTTTGGCGACCCTTCGTTCGGTTCCGGCCGGCAAATACAAGGTTTACAAAAAAAGGCAGGCGGACGCCGTCACATTCAAGTCTGAAGTTTACGTAAACGGCTCTGAAGTTGAAAAAATCACAAAGGACACGATAAAAAGCCAAAAGGGGCTTTTGACAATAAGCGGAGCCATGCCTTACACAAGCAAAGACTTTTATCCCAACGAGAACATGGAATTTTTGGGCTGCGTATTGCTGCCGCACGGAAGCAATACAGTCACGATAAGGACCGCGGATTTTTACGACAACGCGCGAATCGCAAACTACAACATTTCAGCATATTAAAAAACAGGAAAAACTATGTCTTTGAATCACAATATGATTTTGTCGGCCAGCGGCTGGCGCAAGGTTTTTGCGGAAAGTTCTAACGAAAAAGATTCAACTCCTAAAATCGGAAATGTCAACAAGGCG
>JAILDQ010000278.1 GCA_024689365.1 Treponema sp.
TTCCGAAACCTGAGCGTTTATAGTGGCGCCCGCGTTCACCACAACGCTAGAGCTTCCGGTTTTTACAAGCGCTCCGTTTTTGGCGTTGCTTGAGTCAACCACAAAAACGCCGCCCGAAACGCTTGTCTCAACTTGACCGTCGTGGAAGAAAACTTGGGCCATTGTGTTTTCGCCCAATTCCATAATGTTTCCGTCTTCAAAGTAAATCGTCGCTTCGGATTCGGCGGCGGTGCGAATCGTGTCTCCGTCATAAACAGGAGAATGCTGGCGCAAGCGGTCCCAAATCATTCGCTCTTGGAATTTTCTTTGCGCCGTTTTATGCTTAAAGGTAATTGTTGCGATCGGCTTTTCGTTCATTTTGGTCAAGGACGCGTTAAGGCTTTCATAAAATTTCTTTATGCTCCAAAACGCTCCGGCCGAGCATGAGAGAAGAAATATAAATGTCAGTAAGACCGCAAAACTACTTTTGGATCTTGTATTTCTTTTCTTCTTCATCCAGATTTACTGTTCCCAAATCAGGAGCGTCAACTCCAAGCAACTCGCGAACCTCAGCCATAGTCTTTGGTCCGTCTTTTCCAGCGCCGGGAATGTCCTCCGCGTATGGCATGTTGATGACGGCGTACATGTGAACCGGCTTTTCCTTTCCCTTTACAGTAACGGAAGGCATTTGCTCAACAAGCACGTAATCTTTTACAAGTTCATAAGTGTTTTCTGTCAAAAGAATGTCGGTGTGAAGGGGCTTGTTCAAAGACTCCGTTCTTGAAGCGAAGTTTACTGTGTCTCCGATTACCGTGTATTCCATTCTTTCGTTTGAACCGATTTGTCCTGCAATTACAGGACCGGTGTTGATGCCGCAACCGATTCTAATGATAGGCTTTTTGTCGCCGCCCCTGTCCTTGTTGAATTCGCGCAAAGAAGAGCGCATCATAAGGGCGGCTCGAACGCATCGCAAGGCGTCGAGCGCCGGATCTCCGCTGGTGACTGGAGCGCCCCAAACGGCCATAACAGCGTCGCCGATAAATTTGTCTACAACGCCTTTTGTTTCGTTTACGCAGGCAACCATGCGCGTCATGTATTGGTTCAAAAATTCTACAACTTCAAACGGCTCAAGCTTTTCGCTGATAGCCGTAAACGAACGAATGTCCGAAAAGAAAACCGTGCAAGTTTTTGTTTCGCCGCCCAAGGCCAATTCGCCGCGAGCCGCTTTTTCAGCGATGTCTTTGTTGATAAAGCGTCCAAAGGTGTCCTTCAATCTTTCGCGTTCCGCAAGACCCGCGCTCATCCTTCCGAACGATTGGGTAAGAACGCTGATTTCGTCGTGGCCGCGCGGCTTAAGATGAATGTCGTAGTCGCCCTCTTCGATTTTGGCGCTGGCTTCCGTCAATTTTTTTAGGGGATGGCTCATTGACAAAGACCAGAACCAAACAAAAAGAATGGACACGAACAAAACCGCCAGCGTCAAGTAAATGTTTCGCTTGGTGGTGGCGCGAACGTTTTCAAAAATCAATTCAGACTGGACGGTTGTGATTACGCCCAAGTCGCCCAACTCCAATTTTTGGTAGGCGCCAAAATATTCTTTTCCGTCAGAATCGGTGTATAGAATCTGGCGGTTTTCGTCGTTGTTCTTGCGCATTTGAACAATCAAGGGCGAGTCCGAAAAGTTGGCGTTCAACTGCATCGTTTCAAAATCCGGGTGAATCAAAACGTCGCCGCGGTTGTTGATTACATAAGAAGTGCTGGCCGAGCCTCCGCTAAAGGAAGAAGTCAAGGATTCGCTTGAAGCGATGATGACAACCGCGTCGTTTCTTCCCAAGCCGTTCCAAGGAAGGAGAAGCGCGATTGTTCCATAATTGAAAAATGGAGTTGCGTTCAAAATCGTCACTTCCTGGCCAAAAGAGGCTTCGATGGCTTCGCGCTCGGTGGAAACAA
Source organism: Treponema sp. (assembly GCA_024689365.1). Classification (GTDB taxonomy): domain Bacteria; phylum Spirochaetota; class Spirochaetia; order Treponematales; family Treponemataceae; genus Treponema_D. Next base: position 1,930 of record JAILDQ010000278.1, read on the forward strand.
AAACTTCAATTTGGTCTTCGTCCAATTCATTCTGCGCGAAAAATTTATTGTTGACCAAACGCAAGTCAAAGTCGCCGCGATCAAAATTCGCCTTTGACAAAAGGACGATGGCCGCGATGTCAGGGTTTCGGTCAAAGTAAAGGGAAGAAGAGCTGCGGGCAACGTAATCAGAGCCGCTGGTGTTTGCGATTACGTCAAGCAAAAGAAGGGCGTTTGACCGCATTTGGCCAATGGTGTTTCTTACGGCGGCGGCAGACCTTGTGTTGGCGTCAAGGTTTGTGTTTTCTGCGGTAATGCGAACGTCGTCGCTTACAAAAAAGTTTACCAAATATGTAATGGCGCCCAAAGAGAGAACAATTAAAATTGAAACAATAAGCACCAGCTTTATGCCGATTGAAAACCTTACCTTCAAGTTTTTTTCGGCGCTCTTATCATTTTCGTTTTCTTCAGCCAAAATACTCCCCTATTTTTAAACTATATTATTATATTGAATTTGACAGTCCTGTTCTAGACACAGTCCGGCCGTCAAGGGCTGGCACACCCTATCATTATATTTTCGGCAGAATTTGAGCGATTCTTTAAAAATTATATGGCATTATAATAGAAAAAAAGCGTCATCCTGAATCAAGTTCAGGATGACAAATTGTTCTGGAATGGCGATTTTGCGCGTTGACGGCGGATTACATTTCCGCGTGTCCCAGGCGCCAGTTGATTGTTCGGCGCAAGTAGTCGATGTAGGCGGGGTCCTTGCACATGTTTTTTCCTTCAACGTCGGAAAGCTTTGCGACCGGGCCGTCGTTGCATTCGGTCACCTTCATTACAATGTTCAAAGGCTCTACAGATGTATCGTTTGCGATGTAAGTTCCGATTCCAAAAGCCACGCGCGCCTTATCCTTAAAATGCTTGTAAATCGCGCTGGCCCGTTCAAAATCCAAACTGTCGCTGAACATAAGGGACTTGGTTTTTGGGTCTATTCCCAACGACTTGTAGTGCTCGATAAGCCTTTCGCCCCAAGCGTATGGGTCGCCGGAATCGTGGCGGACGCCGCTAAAAAGGGTGGCGTAAGTTTTTCTAAAGTCGCGCAAAAAGACTTCGGTTCCAACCGTATCTGTAAGGGCGATTCCGTTAAGAACGCCGTATTCTTTAACCCAAGACTCCAGCATGAACCAGTTTGAGTAGGCGGGATTGTGCTTTCTGTTTCCTTGGCCGACGCACTGAACAAATTCATGCGCCATCGTGCCAATCGGCTTTACGCCCAACTTTTTTGCCAAAAGAACGTTGCTGGTTCCTACAAAATTGGATTCCTTGAAGCCAGTTGTTTTTTGGGCCTCAACGATTTTTTGAACGGCGTATTCCTGGGCTTCCGCGCTAAGGCGGCGTCTCATTCCAAACTCTGAAAAAGCGCCGATTGTCCAAGTTCCGTCAACCAAATCCTGAACTTTTTTGTCGGCCCTTTCCTTAAAGCTTTTGAGCAAGTCGTCGTAATCGTGGGCCATTCTAAAATAAACTTCATTTACAATCGCCAAAGTTGGAATTTCGTAAAACGAAGTGTTTGCCCAAGTTCCAAAAGTTTCTATTTCCAAGCCGCAGCCAGAATCCGTGGCTCTAATCGTAAACTCTTCAAAGCGGGGATGCCAAAGGCGCAAGTAGTCAACGTAGTCGCGCTTGATCCATTCAATTTTTTTAAGGTAAGCCAACTCGTCTTCAGTAAACGAAAGGGCGCAGTAAGCCTTTATTTGTCCGCAGATTTCCTCAACCATTTGAGGCGTGAACTTTACGTCCTTGTTGCGGCACTTAAAGTCCCACATAGTCATATAGCTTGGGAATTGGTGAAAAATCGCCTGTCCCATGCTAAACTTGTACATGTCCGTTTCAAGCAAACTTGTGATTATTTGACGCATGCCTCACACCTCGCATTATTGGAAATTAACAGTCGCAGGCCTTACCAACCGCCGGAAGCGCCGCCGCCTCCAAAGCCTCCGCCGCCACCGCTAAAGCCGCCTCCTCCGCCGCCGCCGGAACTGAATCCGCCGCTTGAGTGGCCGGAAGAGCCGAATATAATGTTGTCGGCAAAATTTGAGCCGCCTTTTTTTGCGTGGCGAATGAACCAAGAGGCCCAAGGAAGCCAGCCAAAAACGCTGAACTTTGTCGCCATGCTTCCCGTAAACATAATGAAATACAAGGAGAAGAAAATCGTGAGCGCGATTGTTTCAGCCCAATCAAAGTCGTCGTCGTCATCGGTTATCACGATTTGCTCAACGCCGCTTTGTGGAGCCACAATTCCGGCGATGGCTTTTGCGCCCTTTGATATTCCCTCGGAATAGTCGCCGTTTTGAAAATGCGGCGCGATTACGTTTCGGATTATCATGCCGCATTTTGCGTCGGTCAAATCGCCTTCGGCGCCGTAACCCACTTCTATGCGAATTTTTCTTTCTTCATAAGCGATTAAAAGCAAAACGCCCCTGTCGTCGCGTTCGTCGCCCAAGCCCCATTCCCTCGAGACCTTAAGGCCGTATTCTTCCAAAGACTCGCCTTCAAGCGAAGGAATTGTCAAGACGGCGATTTGCGCGGAAGAGGAAGAGTCAACGTCCAAAAGGCAGGCTTCCAAATCCTCGCGGCTTTCGGGCGACATTATTCCGGCCAAATCCATTACCGGCCCCGTAAGTTCGGGAATTTCAAGAGAAAAAAGACTGGCG
>JAILDQ010000333.1 GCA_024689365.1 Treponema sp.
GAAATCTGATGAACGTCAGGCGAGTATTCGGAAAAGATTGCCATTATTTTGTCTGAATATTCAGAATAAAGCTTGTAGTTTCCCCGAGTGTAAATGCCGTTTGGACAAAGCTCAAGCGCCCGAGCCAAAGGCATTGCCGAATGAACGCCAAACTTTCTCGCTTCGTAGCTTGCGGTGGAAACGACGGAGCGGCGGTCGCCGGGAAGTCCGCCAACGATTACAGGCTTTCCCCGCCATTCAGGATGAATGAGCTGTTCGACGGAAGCGAAAAAAGCGTCAAGGTCAACGTGAAAAAAACATTTGCCGCCTTGGAACGTCATTTTTCTTTCCCGCGCTCGTAGATTTTTCCGCCGCTAGAAATGAAAGAGAAATTTTCCCTTACGCAAATTTCTTTTTGCATCTGGCTTTCGTCAGGATTTTTTTGAACAAAATAATTCATGACGACAATTTCCGAGTCGGAGGAATTTGGAGTGTATTGAACTGTGAGCGACCTAGGCGGCTTGTCGGGCAAAGAAAATTGGGTTATGTGGCCCACTGTTTCCGTTTCGTAAATTGAAAAATAAACGGGATTCTCGTCGCCGCCAGTGACAAAAACCTCGCATCTTTCCGCGTCTTGGGAAAAAGTTATCTCGATTCTTCGAATAACGCCGCCGTAATATTCAGAGTCAAAAACCGTGACTGTTGAAAGCCTGTTTTCGTCCGCGTCTTTAGGCGTGAGCTGGCGGCGTGTGAATTCAACTTTGCTGAAAAATATTTTTTCAAAAACACGAATGCTAATGAAAGAAAAGAGGGTCAAAAAGCCGATGGCAATCAGGCTTGTGGCCAAATAGCTTAGCAGCAAAGTCTTGAAATCTTTTGCCTTCGCGTTTCGCCGCGCCAATATTCGCAGCCAAATGAAATTAAAGGGAACAAGAACGAAGCCCAGCAAAAGGTTTTCCTTGAATCCGCAAAATACCAAATTGAAAATTCTTCTTCCGTCTGAATAAATCAAAATGGAATTTATCATCGGCAAGAAAGGAAGTATGAACAAAAACAAGAATAAAAACAAAAAGCCGCTTGACTTGAAGGCCCTTGAAAAAAACAAAATCAAGTATTCAATCGCGAACAAATAAAAAAACGAAATGTCGATAAACGTGAAAATGAAAATGTTCAGGACGGCGCTTACTGACAAAATGTATTCGTAAAGGTAAGACGAAATTTTTTTGTGTCTTGAAAGTTCAAGGGGATAAATAATAGTGATAATCAAAAAGGCGGGAATCAATTTTATCAAAAACAAAACCATGACGTTTCTTACGCCAAAAGTTTGAAAGACCTGCGCCGCTTTTTGTCCAAGCAAAAAGGTGAGCGACAAAATTCCAACCGTAACAAAAATCAAATAGTTTGAAAGAAGCGCCTTTAGCTTTAAGTCGGCCAAACGCTTGCTTCGCCTTCTGAACAAAAAGGCAAAGTCGGACAAAATGAAAAGCGCGATTGCCATAAAGCCCAAAACATGGAATACAATCGTCATCTCTTCAAGCCAATATGTTTTTGAAAAAAACTTGAAGGGAATGTAATGACGGCTCCATTCAAAAGCCTTTTGCGCTTCAATCGTTGAAAAAAAATCTCGGATTGAATTTACGGCTAGAACGCATTCGCCTTCGTTTGAATGAAGCCGGAGCATCACTGCTGGAATGCCCTTGCTCAAAAAAGAATAAAGCCTTTCGTTTTTTCTAAACGCGTTCAGCCTGTAAAGGCTCAAAAATATTCCGCCCGAAATGTCATAGCGGCATTCGTTTCTGTCAAGGCAATCGCATAAATGCCTTGCAAGGTAGTAGGGCGACAAGTTTCCCGCCGCGCCGGGAATGACGTAATTGCCTTTTGTTCCGTCAAGGTCAAGAACCAAAGCCGCGACATTCTGGGCGCCTTCGACGCTCTTGCAAAAGATTTCGGTGCCGGTCATCTTTTCGTTTCCTGCGATTTTTGACTTGTCGCAAGCGGTAAAGACAAGCTTTACGTTGCAAGGAATGTAGGAATCCCTAAAGGTTTCCAAAATGTTCTTTACGGTTTTTTCTTTTGACCACGCGTCTTCTTGGGCCAGCGCCAAAACTATAGTCCAGTCGCTTTCGTCTTTTGAAGGAAAGTCAAGCTCTATGTTGTAGGGAAAGTCCGCGAACCAAGCGGAAGAAAGGGGCTTTTTTACAGGATTGTATGAAGCCTTTTTCAGCCTGTCGCTCAAAGCGTCGGAAAGCTTGGCCCCGAAAATTTCCGCGGCGAAAATTCTTTGGCCAAAAAGCAGCGCTTGCAAAACGCAAAAAAATCCGAGAACGAATGTTTTTTTCAACGAAAAGGTTTTGTTAAAATTCACTTTCTTTCATATTATAATAATCCAAAAACTATTATATTTCAATGGCAAATTTTTCTTGCGCAAAGAAGAAAAATACACTAAAATGTTTTGCAATATGTTAAGCGCGCTTGGAAACTTTTTTATTCTCATTACGTTAGTCGGCTTGCTTACGCCGCCCGCTTTAGGCTTGACTCTCTTTTATCCCTTTAGCCCGAAAATCTGCAGAAAAATTTCAGACTACATCGTGGGCGTTTGCTCCCGCAGGCTTTTTAGAATTTTAAGAATATACAAAAAATTCCAGCTTTCCTTTAGCAAGGAAAATTTTGAACAGCTTCCAGACCAGTTCATCGTTTTGTCAAACCATCAAAGCCTTTTGGACATTCCGATTTACATGAATTTCTTTCCTGACAGGGACGTTCGCTTTGTGGCGAAAGACGCCTTGAGCAAAAACAGCATTCCCTTGGTCGGCCCGATGCTAAAGTCGCACGGCCACTGCTTTATTCCAAGAAAGGGCGGCACTTCGCTTGTAATGAAACGAATAGACTCCTTCGCCAAACGCTGCTTGAAATACAAGTGGAATCCTGTCATTTTTCCGGAAGGAACAAGAAGCAAAACAGGCGAGTTGGGAAAATTCTTCAGCGCCGGCTTTAGAAGAATCGCAGACGCGACAAAGCTTCCGGTAGCCATTTGCGTTGTTGACGACGGCTACAAAATCAACGACATTTTTCACGTCATGGAAAACATGCACAAAATCAATTACCGCGCCAAGCTCTTAAAAGTCTGCCCGCCAGCCTTGACAAAGGAAGATCAGGT
>JAILDQ010000008.1 GCA_024689365.1 Treponema sp.
AATAACGAAGAGCTTTTGATGGATCTTGGCAAGGCTTACCTTAGCTTTTTTATGTCCCATCCAAACTATTTTGTCTTTTTGTTTGGAAAGTCCAACGTTAACCTTGACTTGACCGAAGACGCCGACCCGCAAAAAAATTACCGTCCTTACGAAATCTTCAAGGCGGCGGCAGAAGACTTTTTGGCGCGAAAAAATTGCCCAAAGGAAAAATGGCGCGACATCACGATTTCGCTCTGGGCCTTTGTCCACGGAATCACGTCGCTCGCCACAATGCGCGGCGTAAAATGCGGCTTCAAGTGGGAAGAAAAAATTTTTGATTTTTTGAAAACTTTTAATTTTTAACAACAAGAACGGTTGCAAGACCATAACGCCGCGACTAAAAGGCTTCACTGACCCTAAAGCGGGCGGCGTAAAAAAGGAGGACTATAAATGAACGTAATTTATTTTAGCGGAAACGGAAACACAAAACATTGCGCGGAGCTTTTTGCCGGCGCGACTGGCGGAAAGGCCGTCTCGATTGAAAGCGACGAGGCGTTGGAAATTCTAAAAGGCGGAAATTGTTTGCAAGACCATAAGGCGGGCGGCCAAGAGGCTTTACAGACCTTAACGGAGACCGCCGAAGTAGGATTAGCCTACCCCACCCACTACAGCGACGTTCCGCTAATCGTAAAAAACTTTATCGCAAAAAACGGCGCCTTGTTCAAAGGCAAAAAAGTTTTTGTCATCGTGACGATGGGCCTTTTTAGCGGCGACGGAGCGGGAGTCGGGGCCAGGCTCTTAAAAAAGCAAGGCGCCAAAATTCTTGGCGGCCTTCACCTAAGAATGCCCGACTCAATCGGCGACGTTCCGATGCTAAAAAAACCGATGGCAAAAAACCTTGCGGCCATAAGGCAAACAGAACAAAAAATCGCGCGCGCGGTTGACTCCACAAAAAACGGCCGCTATCCAAAAGACGGCCTTTCTTTTTGGCATTTCCTTGCAGGCCTTTTTGGCCAGCGCTTGTGGTTCATTCCGACTGTAAAAGCCTTGCGGTCAAAGCTTAAGATTGACGCAAGCAAGTGCTCCGGCTGCGGAGTCTGCGCTGCGGGCTGCCCCACAAAGTCAATCTCGATTCAAAATGGCAAGGCCGTCTTTGCGCCAGGTTCCTGCACGCTTTGCTACCGCTGCGTAAACCACTGCCCCGCGCGCGCCATCACCCTTATCGGTAAGCGCGTCCTGGAACAGTGCCGCTACGACTTGTACGAAAAGGAGTTGCATAACTAAAAGGCTTCACTGACCATAACAGCGACGCGAGCAGCGAAATGTAGGATAGTTTTATGAACAAAAAAATATTAATAGCGGCGGCGCTTATGGCGGCCTGCACCTTTGCTTTTGGACAGGCCGCGCCGCAAGCGAGCGCGAAAAAACGTTCCGTCCAAATCACGATAACAAACATAACGACATCAAGCGGAACAATCGTCCTTAGCGCGCACGATAGCGAAGAAAGCTTTAAAAAGAGAAAGCCCGTCCAAACCGTCCGCGTTCCGGCAAAAGTTCCGTCCGCGACAATCGAGCTAAGCCTTGAAAGCGGCGAATGTGCCTTTTGCGTTTTTCACGACACAAACGACGACGGCGACCTTAACGCGGGCTTTATGGGAATTCCCAAAGAGCCCTTTGGCTTTTCCAACTACGACGGCAAAGGCCCTCCCGGAAATTTCAAAAAGCACAAGGTCGCCATTCCCGCCGGAACGGAAACACTGGCGATAGAGATTCCGTTGGTTAAGTTTTAGGCTTAAAGCAAGAAAAAAGCGTCTCTACACCATGGCAAACGTAATATAAATACAATAATAAAAATGCTTCCATTTCGTTTAACCTGCTTGCAAGGCCTTAACGTGGGCGGCAACCATAAGGCTTCACTGACTAAAAACGCCGCCGCCTTTTTGGCTTGCCAACGTCGTTCAAGTTGGCTACAATGGTTTCATGACAAAAGGAAGGTTCGCTCCGTCGCCCAGCGGAAGAATGCACTTGGGGAACATTTACGCCGCGCTCATCTCTTGGCTGTCAGCAAAAAAAGACGGCGGCTCGTGGCTTTTGCGAATCGAAGACCTTGACCGCCAGCGCTGCAAGCGCGAGTGGGCCGACCGTCTGATGGACGACCTTTTGTGGCTGGGCTTAAAATGGGACGAAGGCCCAACACCAGCGGGGAACGCTTGTAATGCAAAAAACGAATGCACGGCCAGAAACGAAGGAGGCGCGGCGCCCCAATCATTTTTTCAGTCCGAACGCGACGAGATTTACCAAAAATATTTTCGCGCGTTGGAAGAGCGCGGCCTTGTCTACGACTGCTTTTGCCGCCGCGCGGACTTATTGGCCGCCTCCGCGCCGCACGCAAATGACGGAACTCCAATCTACGCCGGAACTTGCCGCGACATTTCGGCGGCCGACCGCGAGCGGCTTTTAAAGGAACGCGCTCCCGCAAAGAGAATACGCCTCCCAAACCGCGAATCAATTTTTGTTGACGGCCATTACGGCCCGCAAAAATGCAAGCTCGCGAGCGACACAAGCGACTTTATCCTGCGCCGCGCCGACGGAAATTTTTCGTACCAACTTGCGGTGACCGTTGACGACGCGCTTATGGGCGTGACACAAGTCGCGCGCGGCCGCGACCTTCTTGCCTCGACCCACCAGCAATTGTTTTTGTACGAAACGCTGGGCTTGCAAAAGCCGCAGTTCCTGCACTTTCCGCTATTGGTTGACAAAGAAGGCCGCCGCCTTTCAAAGCGCGACAAGGACTTGGACATGGGCTACCTGCGCTCCCGCTTTGCGCCCCAAGAGATCATCGGAAAGCTGATGTTTTTATGCGGCTTTTTAAACCGCGACGACGAGCTGACTCTTTCCGACGCGTTGGAACTTTTTGATTGGGAACAGCTTCCAAAGAGGGACATTGTCCTGGGATAAAATTTTAGTCTCGCCAATTAGTTGAACAGAATCAATAAACTAAAATTCTCGCAAAAACCACGCTAAGTTTTTACAATTTTTCCGCAAAAAACGCTAAAAAACACGCTAACGCATATATCTAATATATGACAAAAAATTATGGAGGAATTGTATGAAAGCAAATCAAAAAATCAAATCAGGCGTATTCGCTGACTTATTCTGCGACGACGAGAAGGACGGGAAGAAAAACTTCTTGTCACTCTACAACGCCATTCACGGAACAAATCTCACGTTGGAGAACACCAAGCTGGAACGAAAGCAAATTCCACAGGCGATTTACAAAACATTCGATACCGACATTAGCGTTTTGGTCAACGGCCGGCTCTTTGTCCTTATCGAGCACCAGTCTACGCCTAACGAAAACATTCCCCTACGCTGTTTGGAATATTACGTTCACCTGCTCTACGGAATAGTTCCCGCAAGATTCCGATATCGCGAACCGTTGTACAAAATTCCCGCTCCGGAATTTTATGTTTTCTACAACGGAAGACGAGAGCAGAAACAAAAGCCGGAACGCGAACGAACAATGCGCCTGTCCGATGCTTTCATTGAGCCGCAAGACGAACCGACATGCGAGGTGGAAGTAAAGTTCGCCAACATCGGCGGCGAGGAAGGCAAAAACTTGCCTGTTGTCCAAAACTGCGCTATAATGAAAGAGTATTGCGAGTTTATGGAAATCGTCGCCCACCGACGCTCGGAGCTTGGAACATATCCACCCGACGAAGCGTTGATAGAATGCTACGACAAGGCGATAAGCGAAGCGATTTCCAAAGGCATTCTTGTTGACTATCTTTCACGCAAGGCCACGGAGGTTAGAAATATGTTTGTAGGCGAATACGATTACGACACGGACATTAAGGTTCACGAGGAAGTAGCCCGCGAGCAAAAAGCCTTGGAAGACGCGCGAAATTTCCTTAACGAAGGCATCGCGCCGGAAGTGATTTCTCGCTGCGTCGGCCTGCCCTTGGAGCAAGTGCTGGAACTGCAAAAAGAGCCGATCGTTTCTTCGACAGACAAACAATAACAAACAATAATTGTTGTTTCGAGCGGCTTACGGCGCCGCAGTTCTATCACTTTCCGCTATTGGTTAACAAAGAAGGCCGCCGCAGGAGGGTATTGTTGTGGGGGAAGGAAAATTCTATTTCTCGTAATTGTGCAAAAGCTAAATAAAATCAATTATTTTTCATTCATAGAAATCACATAATTTGATTAGAAAATTTTTTTCTTCCATATCTTTCCCAATCTGTTGTATTTCTGCAATATATTTTGTTCTCACGGTAGCCCCAAAAGAATTCTGTGAATCTACATACCCTTGTATAATATATGTATCTTTATTTTTAGTGATTTTGACTTCTGTTTTTGATGGAAATTTTGCAGTTGAAGGAGATTTTAGCTTTCCCTTTACATGGCTTTTTATTAATTCATATGCATAATAAGAATTGTCAATATCATAAATATAGTCTAGATTTTTTTCTGCTTGTTTTTTAGCTTTTTCTTCTTCTGCAATTTTTTTCTTATTGTCATATTCTATCTTTTCTTCCGGTGTCATTTTAGAATAAGCAATAGACTCTGCAATATTCATAAAAATTGTAAATCCTATATTAACTGCAAAAATTATAATCAAAATACTTATTATTGTTTTACCGAGAGTTTTTTGTTTTTTTCCACATTTAGGACAGACTTTTGTCCCTTTTTCAAGTTCTTCTCCACATTTTTTGCATTTCATCATAAAATCCTCCTTAACAATCATAAATGACACAGCGCACCATCAACTTAATAATTTTCCTATCCTCACCTTAATGACAACTTTCATCACAAGTATGCTAGATGAGTTTTCTCATCTTTTAGATTATAATGAACTTATTCATTTACTTCAAGACTAAAATGAAAGAATTCATCAGATTAAAACTATGACTTTTTGGGAAAATGTAGACTCAGAGTTAAAATACCAAAACAAAACGCGAAAGCAGCTTGCAAGCGAACTAAGTTTTGACCCGACCACAATAAGCAAAGGAATATCAAACGGCAGCATTCCGCAGGCGGACATGGCTTTAAAAATCGCCAACTACTTGAATGTTAAGCTGGAGTATCTTTTGGGATTGCCGGAAAAATCCGCATCAAAGAACGCGCAGGAAACGCAAAAACAAATTCAATTGTATAAAAAATATCACGACTTGATAGAAAAGGCAAAAAAATTGAACGACCGCCAATTAAAGGCAATCGTTCAATTAATGGAAGCGATGTAAAATCACCCCTCCCTACTTCTCCTTACTCCTTAAGATCGCGCAAACCTTCACTGCGTCAAAGAAATCGCCTGCAGAAATTCCAAGAGCCTCAATGTCAGGCCAGACAGAGGCTTTGTAAAAGTCCACGGCCTCTTTTGCAAACTCTTCAAAAATCACGTAGGTGCGGGCGTAGTCAAAAACAGGCGGAGCGAGGCGCGCGTTCATCCAGTCGATGATTGTAAAATCGATTTTGTCGGCGACAAGGTCGGCGCCGTCAGGAATCATGACGTTCAAAAAGTGCATGTCCAAATGGCAGACGACGCTTTTGTATTTTTTGCAAAGGCGCTCGATTGTCGGAAGAGCTTCCAGCTTTTCTTTGTCGGTAAGCGCAAGGCTTGCGGTATCAATTAGCGGCGAAATGTCCGTTCCCTCGGCGTTAGCGGCGTGTACAAAGCGAAAGGCCCGCGCAAGGAGAGCGAAGCCCTGTTCAGGATTTTTTAGAACGGACTTTTCCAATTGGCCGCCCTTGACCAAATCCATTTTGATTATGTGGGGATCGTCGGTGTCGTAATACTTTACCGGGCAAAGGCCGGCCGCGTTAACGGCCCGCTGCTGGCGCTTTTCAAAAGCGATCCATTCAGCGGGATACGAGGCTTTGTAAACTTTGTAAGCGAACCCCTGATACAAAAAGACTTCCGCTTGGGCGCCTTTTCCTATCAGTTTTTGACTGCCGTCAAAATTCACTTTAAAAGCTCTCTGGCCCGCGCCAGCGCCAAGTCGATGTTGGCGCAAACGTTATCCTTGCCCAACTTGTCCAGCATTCCAGTTTTTTGGCAGAGCATGTAAGGCTGGGTATGAATTCCTGAAAGCACGATTGTAACGCCCCGCCTGTCGCAAGCCGCCTTGGCTTGTTCCAACGCGCGGATTCCGCCGGCATCAAGGTAGATTGTATTCCTCATTCGCAAAATCAAAACCTTAAAATTAACTTGCGCTTTTTCAACGGCAACTTCAAACTTTCTTACAGTTCCAAAGAAAAGGGGTCCGTCGATTTCGTAAACCATCGTGCCCTGGGGAATGTTCAAGGTCTCCTGGTTTTCGGAAGAGCCGCTGATTCCTTCCGTCAAGTTTTCGCGCTTGGCCTGAACGTTTGATAGGTCGCACATTTTTTTGATGAAGAAGAAGGCGGCAAGTCCAAGTCCAACCTCAATCGCAACGGTAAGGTCGATGAAAACTGTAATCAAGAAAGTTACGGCAAAAACGGCGATGTCGCTCTTTTGGCCTTTCAGCAAAGCCCGAATGCTTCCAAAGCCAGCCATGTTCCA
>JAILDQ010000082.1 GCA_024689365.1 Treponema sp.
GCGTTGTTCACCAAGACTGCAATTTCAAAGCCCTCGTCTTTGTCAATCATTTTTTCCGCGTCCAAAAGCGCCTTGTAAGCGGAAACTCCCGAGCGGCCCGCCAAGTCAATTTGAAAGGAACGCGCCAAGGGCAAGGAAGGATTTTTTTCGCGGAGAAGATTTTGCTCTTTTTCCAAGTCTCTAAGGCGGTCAAGGCGGCGGGCCAAAAGCCAAATCTCGTCGGCGCAAGGCTCCGCTCCAAGCTGGCGGACAAATTCCGCTCCCATTCCGCTAGAGGCTCCGGTTACAATCGCGATTTTTTTCATTATTTTCCTCCCAAAATTCCGCCTGTCAAAAAATTCGATTGACGGTTAAAAGACAGACACCAACTTTTTGTTGAATTCCTCGGTTTGAACTTTCAGGTCGCGCAAGAAGGAGTTGTCGTTCAAGGACCCCAAAACGGCGGTCATCTCTTCCTTGTCGCCGTAAGTCATTTGGCGGAAAGGATCGTCGTAGTCCTTTTTGCGCGAATAAATCGAATCGGAAAGCATGTCGTTTGAAACGACAGTTACGTCGGCGATTATGTCCAGGAAAATTTCTTTTGTAAAGTCCGAGATTTTTCTGGAATACAATTGCTCAAGCAAATAGATTGAATAGCGGGCCTTGAAGTCGCCGTAAGAGGCTTGGCATTTGTCGTAGAATTTATGAACGCCTTCCCAAGAGTCGATTTTTTTAGAATTGATTTTCGCGCAAAGCTCGTCGATTTTTTTTGAAGGAATGATTTGGCCGCCGGCGTTGGTCCACTTAGTGTACAGCTCAATCGCCATGATTTTTTGAATGGCGGTTTCCGAAAGCTTTTTGATTTTTTTTGAATCGCAAAATTCCATCAAGCTGCGGGCGGCAAAATATTTTACGATTTTGCGATATTCCTTATAGGCTTTTACCGGTTTTAAAATTACGGCGCCGTATTTTTTTTGGCAAAGCTCGTCATGCAATACAAAATCCGCGTTTGGATTTTGGTGAAGAAAATCCTTTGCCGCCTGCAATTTTTGCGCTTCGCTTTTTGCGGAGACGACGCTTTCCAAGCCGGCGTTTTGCAAGTAAACTTTTGTGAGTTCTATCAAACGGTCCAAGGCAGGAAGAATCTGCTGCATTGTGTCAGGCGCCAAGGGGTCGCATTCTATGCGCTGAATCTTGTTCACGCGCAAATCGCGTTTCTTAAACTTATAGTTGTTTCTTGCAATCGCGAACATGTTGAACATAAACCAATAAGCCGGCATCACTTGAATCGCGTCATTTTCTCCGCCTGGAGAAATAAGCGAAAAAGGATAAGAAACGTTCAGCTCATGTTGGTAAGAGCCCTTGCTTGCCAAAACAAACGAAGCGAATTTGGAGTTGTGCTTGAAGTCCGAACACAAGCCGGGCCAAAAACCGCGGCCTGCGATAATCTCGCCGTCAGGACTTCTTGAATTGTGGTTGCTTCCAATTGTGGCGCCCGCCGCTATGTTGCTCTGGCCCATAAGGGTTGACGCGATTAGGAAAGAAGAGTTGTGGTGCTGCTCATGGAAGGGGAAAATCAAGTTGTTCAAAAGCTCGCAGCAAGAAACAGTCGAGTTGTCGCCCAAAATAGAATTCAGCAAACGGGCGCCGTACTTCAACTGGCAGTTTCTTCCAAGAACAAAGCGGACGGCGACGGCTTGATAAAAAGCGCGCGAACCGTAGCCCATAATTCCGTTGACCATTTCCACGCCCTCGCCTATTTGGCTTTCTTCTTGGGCGGAAGACAAAACAGTTATGTTCTTAAGCTTGAAGGCTCCCTTGATGTAAGCGCAGTCGCCGATTTTCGCGTCTTTTAAAAGCGTTGTGTTTTTTATGACGCTCTCGTTTCCGACGATTCCGTAAGTGTCCAGTTTTTTTGAATTGCCATTTTCCGTAAGCTCGACAAAGCGCTTTAAAAGCTTTTTGTCGCCCCGCTTTCTTGACCACAAATAAGCGTCGGCTGCTATCATCGATTCAAAAGGAAGAACAGCGCGGCCGCCGTTTTCGTTTGCCACTCCAATCCAAACGCGAACGTCTTCGCTTTCGCCTTGCTTTAAGATTCCGTTTCCAAACTTTGAGTGCTTTGTGCAAGACATTTCCTGAATGTTAAAAAGAATGACGCTCTTTCCAAGCCGATAATTGTCAAGATACGCCACGTTGTGAATCGCGTTGTCGTCGCCAGTCACTGTGTCGCGCAATTTTGAATTGTAGATTCCGCACTCCAATTCCAAGTCATGGTATTTAAGCAAGGCCTTTCGCAAAGCGCCCAAAACCACAAAGCCCGAAAATGAAGAGCCGTAAAGCAAGTTTGGGTCAAAAGCCTCAGAGCTGACAAGGACATTGCTCCAATCAGGAGAGTCGGAAGTATTGAGGTTCTTCTTTAAAATTTCAATTTCTTCAGGCTTAAGGGGACGATGTTTTTTAACGCAATCTTTTGGAAAAGACGCCTTTTTATTTTGTTTTCTTTTTTGAGCGTAAGTTACTGTTACCATAACGCAATTCTAGCGCTTTTTAATATTGAAATCAATTGAACGATGCTTTATTATTGAAGAATGAAAAAAAATTTTTTAAAAGGCGCGTTTTTTATTTTTACGATTTTTTTGCCGCGCGCTTTTTTCTCATTTCCAAACCTTGAAAATTTTTCGCAATTCGTATTGTCAAACGGAATGACAATTTTCGCGCTCGAAGATTTTTCCACGCCAACAATCCAAATTGAATACAGCGCCAAAGCGGGCTTTTCTTGCCAAAGCGCGGCGACGGCCGGCTACGCTCCCCTTTACGCAAAAGTTTTTTCAAAAGCGGGAATCTATTCAAAAGCGAACGACGGTGAATGGCTTTTGGACAATCTTGAATGCGAATGCGCCGCCGACAGCGCCCGCTATTCAATAGAAGCGAGCCCCTATCAAACTGAGGAAATCTTCAAGGAATTGAGCGCCTGCGCCTTTAGCCCGATTTTTCAAGACAATGACTTGGACCAAAAACTAAAGGAAGCCAAAGAAAGCGCGGCGCAAAACGCTTTTAGCGCGGAAGGCTTTATCAACAGCGCCATAGATTCCAGGGTTTTCAGCGCCGCGCCTTGGAAGCACGACAGCGGCATTTATCCCGCGCTTTTTCAAAAGCAAAGCCTTTCGGAAGCCCGCTCCATTTTGAGCGAAATGGCAAGAAATTTTTACAGCCCGCAAAACTCGGCGCTTTTTGTGACTGGCGCAATGTCAAAAGAAAAAATTCTTTCCTTGGCCGAAAAAACTTTCGGCTCCTACGCGCCAAGCCCGGCAAATCCAATTCAAGAAAACAATGAAAGCTCAAAAAACGAACAAAGAAAATTCGTTTTGTCTGACCCAGAGCTTTCGCCGGACATGATTCAGCTTGTTTGCCAATACACTAGCCTTTCTATGGAGCAATGCGACTTGGCGGCTGTGATTTTAAACCAAAAATTTTCGGCCTTAAAAAACGCCTTGACAAATCAAAGCGTTCTGAACATCCGGGGCGCCGACTACATCAACGCCGACGCGGCCCACAAAAACAATTCAAGCCGCCTTATAATTCAAAGCCTTTTGGAAAAGTCAAGCGTAAGCGCCTTTGAGCAAAGCGCGCTCTTTGAAAAAATTTTAAAGGAAGAAATCTTCAATTTCACGGAAGAAGAATTTGAAGGCGCCAAGGCTTTTCTTTCCCTCAACTTTGACTTGGCCGCTGGAAATCCCAGGGACTTTATGAAACTCCTTTCCCAATTTTGGGCGGTTGACGGTATCGCAAAAAGCTCCTACGAGCAAAGCGGCCAAGCGGGCGACGCTTCAAGCTTGCTGCAAAGATTTTTGGCAAGGCCGGAACGTCTTGGCGCCGAAAGCTGCGAGGAGCTTAAGTTCGCGCTTCAAAACGAAGAGCCCTTTATTTTTGTCTTGGTCAACTCCAAAAATTACAAGAACCTTGCCGCGCAGTTCAAAAACGCCTCTTATGAAAACGTAAGCGCAAAGAACGCCTCTTGGCACGCGCAAGAAATGTATTCAAAGATAAAGGAATCCCTTTCGGCAAAAAATGAAAGCGGCCAAAAAGAGGCTCCAAGCCAAATCTTTGACCAAAAATTCTTTGACGAATGCATCGAAAACTCACAAAGCGGCCGGCTGAAAAACGGCATTGGAATCCACGCAAAAAAGAATTCCCAAAACTCAAAAAGCGCGATTTGCCTTTACATCAAAGGCGGAGAGGCAAAAAGCGCCCAAAGCGAGCTTGGCCTTGAATCCGTTTTGACAAACGCGCTCGCCCAAAACATAAGGAAAGTCCTTTTTGAAAAGGCTCAAACAGGAATCTTGAGAGGGCCGGCGGATGTCCGCGCGGACACAAACGACATAAGCGCTTTGGTCGCGATTGAATGCATGGCCGGAGACGAAGGCGCCGCGCTTGAAAGCCTTGGAGAGGCCTTGATTTTTTCTGAACTAGTTCCGGCGGAAATCGACATTTGCTTGTCCAGCCGAAAAAGCGAGCAAATAATAAAAAGCTCCGCGATGGCCAGGCAATTGTTTTCGGCGGGCGTAAAGGCCTTTTACAAATCAAGCCTTTACAGGGCGCTTTATTCTTCCAAGCAAGATATTTTGGAAAAGATTCCTTTGACCAAAATCTTGGAGGAATACGCGAAATTGCTTGACGCAGGCCGCCTTGAAATAATCGCCGTTGGAAATTTTTCATTTGAAGAAATATTTTCAAAAAGCCAAGAAGTCTTTGAAAGTTTGGAGCCTTCATGGGAAGAAAAAGAGCTTTTTGTTCCCTCAAAGGAAATTTCCAAAAACTCCCAAAAGGTAAAAATCAAGCATACCTTTTTGACGGACGTAAGCACCGACAAGGCTGGCCCCCGCCCCGCTCTTTTGATTCCAACAACGGATTTTGCCGACCCAGCCCAGTATTGGTTCAAGTCACCCGAAGGGCAAGGCGACGAAGCGATTTTTGACGCGCTTATGACAGAACTTCATTTCTTATGCCAAAAGGCCGTCGCCTCGTCAAGCCGCTTTCAAAAAATATCCGTTAGAATCGAAGAAAAGAGTCCCATGATTTCTTTTGGAGCGCTGACTTTTTTCAACGTCCAAAATCTTTCGGAAGCGGATTCAATTCTGCAAGAAGCGCTTGCAAAATTAAAGGAAGAAATAAAGGACGCGGCCGCGCTCGAAAGAATAAAAAGCCTTTGGCTTGTAAAAAGCTTTGAAGGCGCCGACAAAAATCTTGGCAGCGCTAATTTGCTCGCAAAA
The DNA here is from genome assembly GCA_024689365.1 of Treponema sp. Lineage (GTDB taxonomy): Bacteria > Spirochaetota > Spirochaetia > Treponematales > Treponemataceae > Treponema_D. The sequence goes on from JAILDQ010000082.1 coordinate 5,253, forward strand.
AAAATCGACGAGGCGCGGGCCAAAGAAAAAGACTTTGACGCAAAAGGCGCCCTCGCCGATGATTACAAGGCCGTCACACAAGCGGATCAAGCGGCCTTTGAAATCGTCTTTGAAAATTGCTTTTCAAAGAACTTTCTTTTATACAGCGCCGACTCTAAAAAATAAAGTCGCTTTCGATTAAGGCCTTCATTTTTTCGACGTTAAGCCTTTTTAAAGCGCGCTTGCTTTTCTTATAAGTTTTTTCAAAGTTCGCGTCGTTCAATTTTGCAGATTCCGGAAGAATGATTCCGTCGGCAGCCTCAATATCCTTGAGTCTTAGGCACTTATAATAAATGCAAGTGGCGGCGTAATACAAAAGAATGTTTTCGCTCATTTTTATTGAATCGCCGGAATTCTCAGAAAAGACAGAGCAAATCTTTTCGCCGTCGTCAAGAATGTACTTTAAGCCGTATCCATTCCTTACGATTATTTCCATTCTTGAATGAACAGTTTGGTCTATGCAAGCATAAGAAATGACGCCGCCCATCCTGTCATAGTTTTCAGCCTTATAAATCACGAAGGACTTTGAGTCTTCGGACATAGCAAGATAATCGTTGTCTTGGCTTCTAATTTCCTTTAGATTGTTTTGGGCGGCGATTTTTTTCATCTCGGCCAAAGAATCCATTTTAAATTTTGTCGCGGCTTCCGCAAAAGCAAGGCCGGCAAGAACAAAAAGCGCGGCGGAGGCGAAAATAATTTTTTTACTTTTCAAGTTTTTCTCCAAAAATAAAATAATTGCTAATTATATTCCTCACCAATTATTTGTGTCAAGATTTTTGAAGAAAAAAATCAAACGCCGGCAAAAAAAACCGACGTTTGCGAGCGGACATTATTGAGGAGTAACCCACTGACGGGCTTTTTGCACTGCAAGAGTAAAAACCTTGTCGTCAGACTTTTTTACGACATAGCCTTCGACAGTCACGTGTTTTCCTGGATTTTGCTTTACAAAATGCCAGGCGTCAGGGAATTCATCGTCTTTAACAAGGTCATATTCCACGACATTGGAATAAGCGGGATCTCCGCCCAAAGATATGTAATACACTCCGTTTTCGTCAACTTCCAAAAGCCCTTTGACCGTCGCAAATTCGCCGCCATCGGACACTTCTGTAGTTGTTTTTGAAACAGTGAAGGAAATGCAAGACAAAATCAAAAAAGGAAATAGAACAATGGAAAAGACCAGCGCCGCCGTCAAAAAAGTTTTTTTCATAATAAAACTCCTAAATAACTTAATATAATTTATTTATAAAAGCGGTAAGACCGTTTTTATCAGAACGATTGTAGAACGAGTTTAATTCCGTAAGCTTGTAGTCAGGAGCCACGCCAGAGTCAATGTCAATAAAGGCGCCGTTCTTTTCATAGCTAAAGCGCCAAGCGCTGGAAGTCTTGAACAAAGCGCCTGTAGCGCTGGAAGTAAGATAGACCGCGCATGAGCCGCCGCCTGATTTAGAGCCAATCAACGTCGCCTTGCCCGACTCAGACAAAGTTGAAGCCATAAGATTCGCGCAAGAAAATGTTATGCCAGACACAAGACAAAAAAGCCTCTTGTCATTTACAGTGTCATCCTCCATTCCAAACTTTTCGTCAAAATTAACGTCGGCAGTGTATGAGGTTGAAGAATGGCAGCCTGTAATTCCTTGCCGTATTTGCAAGTCGCTTCTTCCCAAAAGCCAGCACGCCGCAAAAACTTCTGCGTCCAAACTTCCGCCTGTATTGCAAGAAAGGTCAACAACTACGTTGCGTATTGTTTTGTCAGACTGAATCATTTGATTCGCGAAATTTATCAAGCCAAAGGTGTCGATTCCGCTAGAAGGATAATCCGATAGAATTTTTTCTTTTTCTTCCGCTGTCAATGGCTCTTCAAAATAATCGCGTCCGTTTTGAAAAAAACTGTCAAAAGTTACATAAGCGGTGTCGCCAACTATTTGATAGCCGGGAATTCCTGAAGGAAAAAAGTCTTTTCGAATATTTTTAGCCTGGCCTAGGCTTTGCCTCATTCTAATGTTTGACGGAGAAGCGGAAAGCGTCACTGCTTCTTGGTCATCCTCCGCTCTTCTAGTATAAGGCGAGCGCATGCAAAAAACGCTGTGCAAGTCGCCCAAATATCTGTAGCAAATTTCCGCAAGCGCGTAATCCGATTCAAAACTATCGGTGGATGAAAGGCGGTCGAAGAGGCCCAAGGCTTCCATCCAATCAGAAAACTTTACGATTTCATGACGTTCTTTCAAACCGTAATTCAACTGAAGGTTAAGCGCCAATTCCCTTAGGTTGAAAGCAGCCAATTCTTTGTCAAGCGCCGCGGGCTTAGTTTCGTAATACTTTTGTCCAAGTGGAGTCAAGGAGCCGTCGCCATTTTTCAAGAAAGAATCATCATGAACATAAAAGAGCTCTTTTCCGTTATACAAGAAGGTTCCAATTGACGAAGAAGCGAATATATCTGAAAAAGTTTGCAAGGGAAGCAGGCATTGGTCGCCTATTACAGCAATCTTTATGTCGAAAGTCTCATATTGAATGTCGATTGGAAAACCGCGGGTTTCATAGCTGAGGGGTTCGTGACGAATCCAGTCTTTTTCAAAAACTATGTCCAAGAGGGTCACAGATCCAACTTGTTGTCTGAACAAGTCAAAGTCTGAAAAAATTATTTTCTTTTCTTCTTGGTCTATTTGAACAGTCGCGCCATTGTCGTTGCGCCTTACAATATAATTTTCGCCGCCGCTTTCTATTGAATAAGAGCCTTCGCCATACAAGATGTTCAAAGAATCCGCAAGATCAACATAAGGCACGGCGCCGTATTTATCGCAAAAATACAAGGTCCAAGAGTCTTTTGTCTCCAGGCTGTCCACATACAAGGTCGTTTCTTTTTTTTCAAACGAAATTTTACTTTTGCCGCGCGCAAAAGCCTCGCTTTTAAAAGAAATTGCCAAAAAGATTAATAACGCCAGCGCGATT
>JAILDQ010000097.1 GCA_024689365.1 Treponema sp.
ACCCCGCTCCTGTTATTGTTCAAATCCGTCAAAGACGGAGGAGTAAATTTTCCGCTTGAAATCGTTTTATTCTGGTTAAGAGAAACGATTTCCATTTCCGCGCTTTTGATGTTGCTCAACAAGATCGCGGTTGGGTTTGCGGAATCAAGGACGGAATAATTCAAGTACAATTTGACGAACAAATCCATGCATCCTATTCTTGCCTCTATCATTGAGCGCCGCAAATCAGTTTTTTCCTGAACCTCGTCGTCTTTGGAAACCAAAATCGAATTGTTGGACACAATCATTCCTTTGTCAAAAAAATAGTCAAGGATTGTTTGTTCCACAACGAAAGACGAGTCAAAAATCTGGTCGCCAGGCGTGTTCTTTTGCACAACCTGCAGAGAAAAACTCACAGAAAACGCGCAAAAAGAAAAAAGAGATAAAATGAATGTCAAAGCAAGTCTTTTCATGCTTTCATCAAATCCTTTCCGCCTTATCGCGGACAGGGGCTTTTTATTCCGCTCCTCTTTACTTTTATCGGATTTTTTTACTTGAACATTAGCGAAAAGAATGTTACAATTTAATTCGGTGGGTTAAATTGAATCGCAGCGAAACAAAGCTATACATTATCGGCGCGGGTTTTGCCGGCCAAATGATAGCCGACGACATTAAAAGAAAAAAGATTTTCGGCAAAGCCACGGCATTTCTTGACGACGACAAAAACATTATCGGCGCGGAGATTGACGGGATTCCCGTTTTAGGCCCGATTGACGACATTGCCCAAGTTTTAAATCCATCCCCCAGCGACGAAGCGATTTTGGCGATTCCAACAGCCGGCGTTGAAAGAATCAGGTCCATCTACGAAACTCTAAAAAAAAGCGGCTTTGTAAAAATAAAAATTCTTCCGGCGATTAGCCAAGTTGTAAACGGAACGGCGCACTTGGTTCAAGCCCGTGAAATAGACCCCTTGGACATTTTGGGAAGAACGCCTGTCACGATTTCTCTAAAAGAAAGCCTTGCATACCTTAGGGGAAAGCGCGTTTTGATTACAGGAGCCGGCGGTTCCATCGGTTCTGAATTGAGCCGGCAGCTTTTGAGCGGCGGCGCCGAACGCCTTTACCTTTTTGGCCACGGAGAAAATTCAATCTATCAAATAGACAGGGAATTGCGCTTGCTCCAGCAAGAAGGTGTTGGCGAAAAAGCGACGATTGTTCCGATTATCGGCGACATGAAAGACCGGGAATACACAAGATACATCATAAAGCAAACAAAGTGCGACGCGATTTTCCATTGCGCGGCTTACAAGCACGTTCCAATGATGGAAGAAAATCCTGTTGCCGCCGTTGAGAACAACGTTTTTGGCACAAAAAACCTTTTGGACGCGGCGCTGGAATTTAACGTAAAGAAATTCGTTCTTATTTCAACAGACAAGGCCGTGCGGCCTGCAAGCGTTTACGGCGCCTCAAAATATTTGTGCGAAAAGCTTCTTTTGCAAGCGGCGGAAAAGGCAAAGAAAAACCACGCCTTTATGTTCGTGCGTTTTGGAAACGTTTTGGGCTCGCGCGGCTCAATCTTGCCTTTGTTTATGGAACAAATTAAAAACGGCGGCCCAATCACGGTCACAGACCCAAAAATGGAGCGCTACTTTATGACGATTCCAGAAGCCTGCTCTTTGGTTTTGCAAACCGGCGGCGTGGGCGTGAACGGCGAGTCTTACTTGCTCGACATGGGCGAGCCGATAAAGATTAAGGATTTGGCGGAACAAATAATAAAGTTCAGCGGCCTTGAAGTGGGGAAAGACATTGAAATAAAATACACGGGGCCAAGAAAAGGCGAACGTTTGACAGAACCCCTTTGGCTCAAGGAAGAAAATCCCGAGCCGACCGCATTTCCAAAAGTTTTGCGTTTGGAAAACACAATTCAAAACAATTTTTCGCTTGACGCGCTTTTGGAAGAGCTTTCAAAAATTTGCTTTGCGAAAGACGGCGGCGCGGACTTTAAGCTTTACAGAAACGCGAATGAACTTAAAAAAATTTTATCGGCGGCGATTCCTTCACTGCGTGACTTTTACGAAAATGACTCCATGGGGGACAAAAGATGAAAGAAAACTCTTCGCTAAAAGTTCCATTCTCAAGGCCGTCGATTTCGCAAGAAGAGGAAATCGGCGTTTTGGACGTTTTGCGCTCCGGCTGGCTTACAACAGGAAAGCACGCCCTGGCCTTTGAAAAAGAATTTTCTTATTTCATGAACAAGGTTTCAGACTCCGTAATCGAAGAAAGAAAAAAGGCGGGCCTTAGCGTTGACGACGTAATGAGCCTTGCCGTCAACAGCAACACAAGCGGAATGACCCTTGCGATGGAAGCGTGCGGCGTAAAAGCGGGAAAGGCTGTAATCACAACGCCCTACACTTTTGTCTCCACCGCCGCTTGCGCAAAGCGTCTTGGCGCCGACGTTTATTTTGCGGACATTGAAAAGGATTCCTACTCCATTGACGTTGAAAAAGTGGAAGAGCTCTTGGCCGCCGACAAGGACAAGAAAATTGTCGCCGTGGTTCCTGTTCACATTGCCGGAAACATTTGCGACATGGAGCGTTTGGTAAAAGCGGCCCACAAATACAATGTCAAAGTTATTGAAGACGCGGCGCACGCTTTTCCGTCGTTGACAAAGTACGGTTACGCTGGAAGCATTTGCGACGCGGGCGTTTTTTCCTTTTACGTTACAAAAACCATGACAACCGCGGAAGGCGGAATGGTTTGCGTTCGCGACAAAAAGCTTTACGAGCGCATGGCCGTCATGAGAATGCACGGAATGGACAGGACAACTTGGGACCGTTACACAAGCCCGCGAGCCAGTTGGGAATACGACATCGTTGACTTGGGCTGGAAATTTAATTTGCCCGACATTCTTGCAGTTTTGGGCCGCGTCCAATTGGTTCAAGCAAAGGATTTTTTTGAAAAGCGAAAGAAAATCGTAAAGCTCTACAACAAGGAATTTTCAAAATTGGATTTTGTCCAGCTTCCGCCCGACGGCGAAGGAAACGCTTGGCACTTGTACCTATGCCGCCTGAATCTTGAAAAGCTCAAAATCAACAGGGATGACTTTGCGAAAGCGCTTCAAAAAGAAGGAATCGGAATCTCGGTTCACTTCATTCCCCTCTTTCATTTTACTTACTGGAAAAATCTGGACTCTTCGTTTAACGAGAAAAATTTCCCGAACGCGGAAAGACAATACCAAAGAACAATCAGCCTGCCCCTTTGGCCGGACATGACAGAAGAAATGGCGGAGACTGTAATCGCCGCCGTTAAAAAAATCGGAGTGGCCAATCATGCCTGAAAAATCAAAAACCCAAATTTCAAAGAGCTACTACAGCGATTTGGAAAAAGAAGGAATGATTTTCGCAAAGATAATTCGCTCGCCAAAGAAAACAGGCATTCTAAAAGGCGTTGAAATCAAGGATTTGCCGGAAGGCTATTTTTTAATTGACGCCAAAAATTTCCCTGGGAAAAATTCCATCGAGACATTGGGGTTGACCACTGAAATCTTTTGTTCCGAAAAAATTTTGTACGAAGGACAGCCCCTTGCGATTTTAGCGGGCCCCAACAAAAAGATTTTGGACGCGCTTTCAGCAAAAGCGAAATTTGACATTGAGCAAAGTCCAAGCACGGCTGAAAAAAATGTCATTTCACAAAAAAGAATTGTCTTGGGCGGAGGCCGGCAAAAAAACGTTCAAAAGATTTATAGCAAGGGCGCTTTTAAAGTCCAAAACAAGTGGACTTACAATCTTTCAACAACGCAAACAAACGAAACCAACGGCGCGCTTTGCTATTTTTTAAAGGACAATCTTGTAATAAACACGCCGACCCAATGGCCCAGCCATTTGATAAAAAACATTTCCGCTGTTTTTTCAATTCCGGAAGAAAAAATCACGATTAACAAAACACTGTCTTCCGAGCCAAGCGCCAACAGCCTCTGGGGCAACACGCTATTATGCTGCCAAATTTGCGCCGCCGCAAAAGAAAGCGGAAAGCCTGTAAAATTGATTTTAAGCCGTGACGAAAACGAAAAATTCATTTCAAACACCGGCGAAGTTTCAATCACCCACAAGACAGCCTTTGACAAAGACGGCTTGATTCAAGCGGCGCTAATCGACATTGACTTTGACGCGGGCGCCTTCAACCCTTTTGCGGAAGAAATCATAGACCGGCTTACAATCGCAAGCGTTGGCGTTTACAATTTTGACAATCTTGAAATAAACGCCGCCGCGCATTCTTCGCAAAAAGCGCCGGCTTCAACAAACATTGAGACAATTGACGCCCAAGCCTTTTACGCAATTGAAAGCCAGCTTCAAAAAGCCGCGGACATAACAGGAATAGACCCCGGAGAGTTAAGGCTCATCAACTCAAAAATCTTGAGCAAAGAAAGCTCAAAAATGCCATTCAACTTGAACATCGAAAAGGCGGAAGAATCATTAAACGCGATTTTAGCCCAAAGCGACTTTAAGCGAAAATTCATAACCAATAAAATAAACAGTTCGTTCAAGTCCGACAACATCAAGTCAAGAGGAATAGGCCTTTCCACGGCTTACGACGCAAGCGGCTACTACGGAACCAGCATTTTTGAATGCAACCAAAAAATGGAAGCAACTTTGCAAAAAGACGGAACTTTGGTCATTCACGCGATAACGCCTTCAAAAACAATTTTGGACATTTGGAAAAAAGAGGCGGCGGAAATTCTTCAAATCGACCAGAAAATGATAAAGGTAAATTCTGAATTTGACTTAAAAGACGAGCCATTAATTCCAGAAAACTTTTATTCAAACTTATCGATAATGACTAGTCTGCTGAAAAAATGCTGCCAAGGCATTCAGACAAAACGCTTCCGCTCGCCGCTTCCAATAACTGTAAGCAAGGCGATTACAAAAACGCAAATCAAACAATGGAACAAAAGCCGTTTTAAGGGAACGCCTTTCAACTCAACGTCTTTCATCGCTCTGGCATTGGAACTTACGATTGACGACCGCATATACAAACCGGAAATAAAAAACATTTGGGTGGCCGTAAGCGCGGGAAAGATTCTCGCGGAAAAGGAAGCGGAAATAAAAATAAAATTCTCAATCCAAAAAACTTTGGCGGAACTTATAGAGAACGAGCGCCTCAGCGCAAAAAACATTTCAATCGCCTTTGTGCAATCTGAATTGGAACCCGCGCAAATCGGAGGCCTAATAAAAAAAGCGCTTCCTGCGGCTTTCGCTTCGGCGCTTTCGCAAGCCCTAAATTCCGACTTGCGATCAATCCCGTTAAAGGAAAACGACATCTTTAAGGCAGCGCAAGAAGCGATTAAAAAAGAAAGCGCCGCAAAGAAGGAAGGCTCTCAATGAAATTGAACATTATATTAAACGAAGAGCAAGTTTCGATTCAAACAGAACCTGACTGTTCCTTGCTGGAACTTCTAAGAAGCATGAATCTTTATAGCGTAAAATGCGGCTGCCAAAAATCAAACTGCGGTTCCTGCGCTGTTTTGCTAGACGACGAGCCGGTTTTAAGCTGTTTGGTTCCATGCGGAATATTAAGAAACGCAAAGATAACGACGCTGGAATATTTTTCAAAAACGCCTTTCTACCAAGAAATAAACAAAGGCTTTGAAAAAGCGGGCGTAAGCCTTTGCGGTTACTGCAACGCGGGAAAAATTTTCGCCGCCTACGACATAATAAAAAATTTTTCAAACCCAACAAGAGAACAGGTGGCCGAACGCATTGGCGACCTTAGGGAATGCTGTGTTGAAAACGACACGCTCATAAACGGAATAATTTACGCCGCGCAAATTCACTTTGAAAAAGAAAGGCTTAAGAAAAATGGAAAATAACAAAACAATCTTTTTGGCTAAAAACATTTCGGAGCTTCTCTATCAAATCAAAAACGTTTCAGGCCTTGTAATTATTGGCGGCGCCACTTCAATAAAAGACATTCCAGAAAAAACTTTGAGCGTCCGGGACATTGCGGAACTAAAAACGATAAACGTAAAAGAACGCTCAATAGATTTTGGGCCTGCCGTCACGCTAAACGAAATATTAAATTTAGGAAAGGAGCGCGTTCCGCAAATTTTATACGAGGCGGCAAAAAGGTCCGCGAATTTTTTTGTAAGGAACGTGGCGACAATCGGCGGAAACATTTGCGCTTCATTGGAATCTGAAAAAGCGCTAAAAAGAAGCCTTTACGCGCCGCTTTTGGCGCTTGGCGCGACCCTCAAATTTAGGAACACGGAAAACCAAATGAGCGCCACAATTCCCTTTTCAAAATTCACGGGAGTGCCGCCAAAACATCTTTTGGTGAACATACGCGTGCCAGCCGACGACTGGGACGTTTCGATTTACCACCGACTAGGACCAAAATCTTATTTGACAGAAAACTCATCCTCATTTTGCTTTTTGGCAAAAACTTCCGGCGGCGTTTTGTCAAGCGTAAAGCTAGCCTTTGCAGGGCCAATAGTTTTGCAAGACAACGAGCTGGAAACAAAATTGTTGGGTGTGCGCCTTCCCCTCAACGAAAAAACGATAGAAGACTTTGCAAACGCGGCGGAAGAGGCCTTTGACAAAATCGCCGGGGAAAATTTTTCAAATCCAATTCTAAAAGAAGAATTCTTGAACCTGACCCGCTACAGCTTGAACCAATTGACTTAAACTACTTTATCAACATGCAGTCGCCGTAGGAGAAAAAGCGGTACTTTTCCTTTACGGCTTCATTATAGGCGTTTAAAATGTTCTCGCGGCTTGAAAAAGCGCTGACCAACATTATAAGGGTGCTCTCCGGCGTATGAAAGTTTGTGAACATTTGGTCTACAATCTTGAACTTGTATCCAGGATACATAAAGATTCTTGTGCCGCGCGTTCCGCTAAAAAGCTCGCCGTTTTCGTTGGCGGCTGATTCCAAAGTTCTTACGCTGGTTGTTCCGACAGCAAGAATCGGCCGGCCGTCTTTTTTTGCTTGGTTGATTTTTTTTGCGGCCTCGTCTTCTATCGTGAAAATTTCCTCGTGCATTTTATGGTCTTCTATTTTGTCTTCGCGCACAGGCAAAAAAGTTCCAAGGCCTACGTGCAAGGTGACAAAAACCCGCTCCACGCCTTTTTGGCTTAGGCGGTCAAGCATTTGGTCGGTAAAATGAAGGCCGGCCGTTGGACAAGCGGCGCTTCCGGTTTGGTTTGCGTAAACGTTTTGGTAGCGCTCTCCGTCGCTCGCCTCGTCTTCCCTTTTAATGTAAGGCGGGAGCGGAATGTGGCCGTTTTTTTCAAACCAGGCTTCAGTAATCGGAAAGTCGAACTTTAAAAAACGAAATTCAGTTCCCGCGTTTTGCGGGTCGTCAAGAATGGTTCCGATGGAGCCGTCTGGAAATTGATAGCGCATTCCGGCCTTTTGCTTTTTGGCGTTCTTAACCATCGTGTTCCAAACAGAGCCTTCTCCAAAAGAGGCTTGGTTCAAGAACATGAATTCCACTTCTCGGCCTGTAGTTTCCTTCACGCCAAAAAGACGGGCGCGGCGCACCCTGGAATTGTTAAAAACCATCAAGGCTCCGTCGTCAATCAAGCTTGGCAGGTCGTCCATTTTATGGTGTTCAATCGCGCCGCTTTTTCTTCCCAAAAGCATAAGTCGGTCTTGGCCGCGAACGGCGCTTGGCCGCTGGGCAATCAATTCTTGCGGCAAGTCAAAATAAAAGTCCGTGCGTTTCAAAATAAAGTTCCCTGGCCGCCCTTGTCCAAGCGCTCTTTAATTTCAAGTCCCAAATGCTGGTAGGCTCTGTCGGTGACGACACGGCCTCGCGGGGTTCTTTGAATCAAGCCGCATTGAATCAAGTATGGCTCGTAATAGTCTTCCAAAGTGTCTTGGCTTTCACCAATGCTGATGGCAAGGGTTTCGGCTCCAACAGGGCCGCCGCCAAAATTATTTATGATAGAAAGAAGTATTTCCCGGTCGTATTTTTCCAAGCCCAAATTGTCAATGCCCAGCCGTTTAAGGCCGTCTTGAGCGATTTGAAGCGTAATCACTCCGCTGCCTTCAATTTGGGCAAAGTCCCTCATTCTTCGCAAAACCCGGTTGGCCACGCGGGGAGTTCCTCTGGCGCACTTGGCCAAAAGCAAGGCCGCGTCGTCGTTTACCTTTACGTTTAAAATTTGGGCGGACCTTTTTATGATGTCAGACAATTCTTTGGGCGTGTAATAGTTAAATCGCTGGACAATTCCAAAGCGGCTTATCAAGGGGCTTGAAACCATTCCGGCCTTTGTAGTCGCGCCCACCAAAGTGAATTTAGGAATTGGAATGCGGACTGTTCTTGCAGCGGCTCCCTGGCCGATGACCCAGTCCAACTCAAAGTCTTCCATTGCGATGTAAAGCATTTCCTCGATTGCAGGCTTTAATCGGTGTATTTCGTCGATGAAGAAAACCGTTCTTGGAGTTATCGTAGAAAGAATGCCGGCCAAATCTTTGGGCTTGTCCAAGGCGGGAGCGCTGGTCACCTTAAAGTCAGCGCCCAACTCTCGCGCGGTGATTTGGGCCAAAGTTGTTTTTCCCAAGCCTGGAGGGCCAATCAAAAACAAATGGTCAAGCGCCTCTTCCCTGTCGCGGGCGGCTTGTATAAAAACCGAGAGATTTTTCTTAATTTCTTCTTGCCCCAAAAATTCATTTAAAAGCTGGGGCCTTAGGCTTCCTTCCTGCGCGTCTTCCGGCAAAGGAATTCCGGCGCGTACAATGTCCTGGTATTCGTCGCTCATAGTGGAAAAATCGCCTTAGGCCAAATCAACAAGCGCCTGGCGGAAAATCATTTCCTCTTTTCCAGAATGCGACTTTGACGAGAATTCAGAATTGTCAATAAGCTGGGCGGTAATCTTGTCAACGACTTCCGTAACGTCGCGCTTGTCGTAGCCCATGTCAACCAAGGAGTTGATGACGTCTTGGAATTCCGCTTTTTCAGGATGGCTCGCGCATTTTGTGGAGTCCTCAAGGGTAAGCTTTCCTTTTAGCGTGAGCATGATTTTAGCCGCGGTCTTTTTTCCGATTCCTGAAACCGCTTCCAAAATCTCTGTGTTTCCGCCGTCAAGAGCCTCAACAAATTTAGAAATCGCGATGTTGCTCAAAATCTTCACCGCGCCTTTGGCTCCAACGCCTTCCACTTTCAGCAAGTCAAGAAAAACATTGCGCTCTTCTTCCGTGGCAAAGCCAAACATTCTGATTTGGTCTTCGCGAACGTACATCCAAGTGTAGATTTTTGAAGTGGAGCCGATGTCGCCCAAAGCGTCAATAGTGCTGGCAGGAACATACAAATCCCATTCCCAACCATTCACGTCAAGATGAACCGTATTGTGAGCCTTGTAGGTGATTACGCCTTTTAAACTGTTGAACATAGAGTTATGATAGCAGATAACTCAACAAAAATCAAGAAGAAAAGGCCGGGCTAGAAAAATTGATGTGGGTTATGGCGCCTGCAAGGGCGTCCGCGGCGTGGTCAGGCTGGGGAACCACTTCCAAGCCCAAAAGAAGCTTTACGTAGCGCTCGACCAATTCCTTGTCCGCGGCTCCGCTTCCAGTAACGGCTTGCTTAATTTGATTAGGCTTGTATTCTCCGAGCGGAATGTCATGCTGGGCAAGGCAAAGGGTCGCAACTCCCCTAGCTTCGGCCACGGCCATGGCGCTTGTTTGGTTTTTCGCAAAGTAAAGGGTTTCCATCGCCGCTTCGGTGGGCTTGTATTCATCGATTACGGCGCAAAGACGGCTGTAAATAGACAACAGCCGCGTTCCGTGAATTTCAGAAGCGGCTGTCTCTATAACGCCATATTTGACGAGAGAAAATTTGTTGCCGTTCCAGTCAATGATTCCCCAGCCGGTGTTGGCCAAGCCGGGGTCAATTCCTAAGACACGGCGCATCTTTTTAGGCATTACTCTTCAGGAACGAAGTCTTCAGGATATTCAACAGTTGTGTAAACATTCTGAACGTCGTCGTTGTCCTCAAGCTTGTCAATCATCTTCTGCACTTTGGCGGCAGTGTCCTTGTCTACAGGCTGGTAAGCTTCAGGAACCATTCCAACTTCACCAGAGAGAGACTCAAATCCCTTGGCCTGCAAGGCTTCCATAACTCCGGCAAAAGCTTCCTGAGTTGTTGTTACAGTGATGATTCCGTCTTCGTTCTCAACGTCATCGGCGCCGGCGTCAAGGGCAACTTCCATAACTTCGTCTTCGCTAACTTTTTCAGCGTCATAAGTGATTGTTCCCTTGCGGCTGAACATGCGGCTTACAGAACCAGTTGTTCCGAGGTTTCCGCCGTTCTTGTTGAAAATGTTGCGAACGTCAGCGGCGGCGCGGTTCTTGTTGTCTGTAAGAACTTCAACCAAAACGGCTACTCCGCCCGGAGCGTATCCTTCGTATACCATTTCTTCGTAGTTTGATCCGCCGTCTTCGCCAGTTCCCTTCTTGATGGCGCGTTCAATGTTGTCCTTAGGCATGTTCGAGGCGCGGGCCTTGAGGATGGCCGTTCTCAATCTTGGGTTTGAATCGGGGTCTCCGCCACCCATGCGCGCCGCGATTGAAATTTCCTTAATGAATTTTGTGAAAAGCTTTCCGCGTTTTGCGTCGGCGATTCCTTTGGCGTGTTTAATTGTCGCCCATTTACTGTGTCCTGACATAAAGGATCTCCTATATTGAAAAAATTATAAGCTTGATATGCTAGACAGTAATTTTAGCATAAATCAAGGGAGTTGGTCAAGTGCCGCTCGTGTTTTCGTAGGCAAGACCTTAACGGTTTGTTCGAGCGGGGTCACCGCGTCCTTGGGGACGCTGCATTGGCCGCTCGTGTTTTCGTAGACAAGACCTTAACGTTTTGTTCGAGCGGGGTCACCGCGTCCGGGGGACGCTGCGCGGTTGATGCTTAGAACCCTCGTGTTTTCATAAGCAAGACCTTAATGGTTTGTTCGAGCGGGGTCACCGCGTCCGGGGGGGACGTTTTTTTGGGCGATTTTTCTATGGAAAAGAGCGCGATTTTGCGCTAGAATGTTGCTTATGGTTATCGCGGAAATCGGCACTTCGCATGAAGGTTCAATAGAAAAAGCAAAGGAATTGATTGACGCGGCTTCTTACGCTGAGGCCGACGCGGTTAAATTTCAGTGGGTAATTGCGGACGAGATTTTGCATCCCAAAACAGGCTTTGTGGAATTGCCAACAGGCCGCATTCCCCTTTACGAAAGATTCAGGCAATTGGAATGCCCAAAAGAATTCTACACGGAAACGCTGGCCTACGCGCGTTCAAAAAATTTAAAATGGATTTGCTCCCCTTTTGGCTTGAAGAGCCTTGAGGAATTGATTTCGATAAATCCCGACGCGGTCAAAATCGCCTCCCCGGAGTTGAACCATTTTCCGATGTTAAAAGCGATAAAGGCCGCCCGAGAGAAGAAAGGTTTTCCTGTAATCGTGTCCAGCGGGGTTTCAAAATTAAAGGACATAGAAGCGGCTTTGGCAATTTTGGGCGCTGAGAACACGAGCCTTTTGCACTGCATCACAAGCTACCCCGCTCCAGAGGAAGAATACAACGTCCGCTTGATTTTTTCGTTAAAAGAAATTTTTGGAATCGAATGCGGCTTGAGCGACCATTCCCTTGATCCAGTTTTGGTTCCATGCTTGGCCGCGGCAAAGGGCGCGACGATTTTTGAAAAGCACATAACCTTAAGCAAAAAGACAAGCGGCCTTGACGACCCTGTGGCTTTGGAGCCGGAACAATTTTTGCAAATGACAAAGGCCTTAAAACAATGCGAAGCCGCAATCAAGCGCTACGGAAACGAGCGAGGCGGCCAAGAAATAATCAAGCAAATGGAAGAGCAATTTGGCTCGGAAAGGGTTCAAAAAGTTTTAGGAAGCGGAGTGAAAAAATTGGCTCCCGCGGAAGAAGCGAATTACGGAAGGACAAACAGAAGCCTTCACTATATGGCGGACTTTGAAAGCGGCCATATTTTACAAGCCAAAGACGTAGGCGTTTTGCGAACGGAAAAGATTCTATCGCCAGGCCTTGCCCCGGAATGCCTTGATTTAATTCTTGGAAAAAAACTTTCGCGAAAGGCCAAAGACGGCGCGGGCATTTCTTGGGAAGACTTTCTTTTTGAATAAAAACGGAACTACAAAAACGCGCGACACGAAAAAATCACTGGGGAACAATGATTCCGCCAAA
>JAILDQ010000187.1 GCA_024689365.1 Treponema sp.
CAAACAATCATGGCGATTGCGTAAAGAACGATTGTAACGTAAAGAACGTTTTGGTAGCCCACCGGGTTCACCTTTACGATGCGGCCGTCGGCCAAAGTCTTTTCGGCAAACTCGCCTGTGTGGCGAACAATCCAGCTGGCCATTTGGTTTCCTGTCAAGCCTGCGATTGCCCAAGCGCTAAGACACATTCCGTGAACGGAAGAAATGCTCTTCATTCCAAAGTGGTCGCTAAGCAAGGTCGGTACGTTAGAGAAGCCTCCGCCGTAGCCTGCGTTCACCACGATAAGAAGAACGATGCACAAGGCCATAAGAACCGGCTGTGTTCCGTTTATGATTCCGCGGCTTGCGATGATGATTCCTGTGAACACAATTGAAAGCGCGAAAATCCACTTGTAGATTGTGTTGCGGTCTTTGAGTCCGTCGGCCGCGGCGCTAAAGCCCAAGCGACCGGCTGCGTTTGCGATTGCGGTTACAGTTCCGATCGCGCTGATTGTCATAAAGCCCAAGCCTGTTGTTTGCAAGATTGGTTTTTCCTGGGAAATCAAGGCAAGTCCGCAGGCGATGTTGATGTAGAACATAATCCAAATGCCAAGGAACTCGCGGTTTGAAAAGCAAGTCTTAAAGTTGTTGCCAAACTTTTTGAGGAACTCGCCAAGGCTTTGCTTTTCGTGGGCTTCAACCCAGCCGGCCGGCTTTTTAAGAAGCAAGTGGCCGATGAACATCATGACGCAGTAAACGCCGCCCATGATGATGAACATGTAGGCCGGATTGTCGTTGCATCTGGCCAAGATGGCTTGCATGATTGGAGTGGCGATCGCTTTAGCCGCGCCAAAGCCCGCTACCGCAAGGCCTGTAGCCAAGCCTTTTTTGTCCTTGAACCAAAGCATCAAGGTTTTTACGGGCGAAAGGTAGCCGGTTCCAAGACCGATTCCCATAATCACGCCGTAGCAAATCAAAACGCCGGGGAGGGATTTTGCCAAAATGCTCAATCCTGTTCCAACCATTCCCGCCGTGAAGAAAATCGTCGCGATCAAAGAGCTTTTATGAATGTCTTTTTCAACAAAGTCGCCCAAGAAGGCGGCAGACATTCCCAAGAAGAAAATCGCCAAAGAGAAAGCCCATTCAACGGCGCTTTTTTGGCAGCCGATGTAGGTGGCGACTTCCTGGCTAAAAACCGACCAGCAGTAAACCGTGCCGATCGAACAGTGCAAAAGCAGCGCAGGAATAGCGCCGCGGAGCCATTTGTTTTCAGGTAAATTCATAATAGAAGATTGTATCACCGAAACGGGAACTTTTCAAGGGAAAATTCTTTTTGACGCGTCACGTCTTGCGCTAATGCGAGGGTTTTTCGCTTTCTGAATTGTGAAAGAATCGCTTGAATTTTTATGAAACGCGCGTTAATATTATCGAATAAAAGAATGTTATTTCGGGGGTGATTTATGAAAGGAAGAAATCTTTTACGCATAGCGTTGGCTGCTTTTGCAATGGCCTTTGCCCTGCCGTTTTTTTCTTGCTCCAACGCTTCTGAGGAACTTGCGGCTGGAACGATTTCTTTTTGCGTGGACAAAACGCTCGCGCAAAAAATTTTTGAACTTGCCAATCATACGCAAAAATCCTCTTCAAACGATTTGGAGGAAGGCGAAGAAGCTAAATTCCGCTTTGAAGTTTCGCTTGTTGGCGACTACAAGGATTCAAAAACCGCTTACGCGCTTGTTGGCGAAGATTATAGTTTTGACTCTTTTACCATTGAATTTGACAATGTGCCCGTAGGAAAAACGGTTTACGCTAAAATCGAAGTTTATTCTGAAGACGAAACGGACGATGACAGCCAAAAGCCGACTTTGTACGGAAAGTCCAATGTAATACAAGTCGTTGCCGGAAGCAATCCCTTGTCCGTGACCACATATTCTTATTATACGGATGTTTCATATAAGATTGACATTCAATTTGACGAAGCGCCCGACTTGTCAACGACCAACAGCAACTGTATTTACGCAATCGATCCTTCCTCGGAATTTGCCGTAAATATAGAGGCGGCTCAAAGCGACGTTGAGCGCTACGAGATTTGCAACGACATTGTTGACAAATATGGGGACGGATATCTTGACAAACTTGTCTTGACTACTTCCAATAGTTCGTATGATGATGACAGCAAAACTCTGACTGTGGAAGACGACTTTTCGCTTCCTGTGTCGGAGGACGATCCAGGTTCTGAGGCCGCAAGCGTTCTGTTTGTCCTTGTTTGTCAAAAAACTGCTTATGCCTCTGGAGAATATAAGACAAAGTTTTTTGGAATGTCGGCTTCTGCCGTCACTCCTGTAAAGAAACAAGACAACACGGCCTCCTTTAGCGCGAAAAAATTGAACGTGATTGACACGCAGTACGCGCTGTACAATTTAAATCGTGGTGGATTTAGCTATAAATATTATCTTGTGGACGATCCTTCCGAGGATTTGTCGGGTTCAGAGGATTATTCATCAAGCGGAACAAGCGCCAGCACGACTAATTATAAACAGTCCTTCTGTTTTGACGCCGACGGAAATTTTTACACTATGTCGATATATCCTGAAGGCGGCAATGACAATTACATTTATTCCAGCAACGCAATAACAGGCGTGAACGGTTACCATTTTGAATTTGGTTGCAACGGAATCTCTTGCGACCTAAAGACCAACAAATTGTATTTGCTGTCTGGAACAACTCTTTATGGAACTGGCGACTTCATTAAGACGGGAACATTCCCTGAAACTCCAACGCAGTATAACTTGATTGACGACGCTTTTCTTGACGCCAATATAAGCGAAAATTTTGCCATATATGACGGTGTGGCGTATTTTGCGCTGACGGGAACAGGATATCGCATAGCCAAGGCCGACCTTTCAACCGCAACGTCGGACGGAGTTGTGTTGGAGGAAGTCGCGCAAATTCGTGTTGACGACTATGTGTATCCGGAAATTTCCGACATGATAGCCGTGGACGGCGCCGTGTATGTTATTATGCGCGACATTACGCCAGGCCCTGAAACCGGCATATCATCAGATCGTTGGGATGGAACAAGCTTGGAAACGTCCAGCATTACAAGCCGCGGCTGCGTCGTCAAGTGCGACTTGAAGAACGGCAATAGGTGCGAAAAACTGGGCTGGAACGGCAATACAGTTACAAAGGAAAGCCTAAAAGTCCAGGCAAAGATGTATCTTGCCCGTCTTCGCGACACTGGAGCCGACTGCAAATCTGACGATTATAACATTTACAATGACGACCAAGGAAGCGGCTTGTTCCTTGTTGACGGCACTAAGAGGGCGAAACAAGGCAACTCGGGCGACGATATGTACACTTTCTTCCCTGCTTTGAGCGCAAGCTTTGGCGCCAACAAAGCAGAAATGGAATCCAAATTGTCGTCTTGCTTTGCAAGCCCCGCCAAGTTCATAGCGATAAAGCCCAAAAAGCTTGTCATTTCCGATGACGGAATCGCCTTTTACACGGACGCTTTGGGCGGCCTTGCCTACAAGAACGTTGACAGGGTTGTGACGATTGACTTGGAAAACTTTGCCATAGAAAGCGTCAAGGCTACGAGCGCGCAGTTTGAAAGGCAGCTTTCCGGCTGGTTCTCGGCTGACATAGACAATTACACAAGCAACTCCCTCGATTCTATTGTAGGCGGCGGCACATTCTATGCCGCAAACGAGATCTACTACAGGAGCTCCTCGCTTGACCCCGTGACATATAATCCAGCTGCCAATACTAGTACTAGGAGGCAGGCTATTTTCCTTGCCATAAAAAATGGCGACTAAGAATAATGCTGGCCAGCCGCCGCTTGTAAGCGTTTGCGTTCCGGTTTACGACACCGAGCGCTTTCTTGAAAAGTGCCTTGAGTCGGCCTTGGCGCAGGACTTTGACGGCTTTGAACTTGTCGTTGTAAGCGACGCAAGCCGCGGCAAGGACGAGCGGGGCAGGAGCGCAAAAAAAATCGTCAAGGCCGCGCAAAGGCAAAGCGACAAGGCGCGCAGGCTAAAGGGCTTGCCGCCAATTCCCGTCAAGTTTGTGGAATCTTATCAAAACCGAGGCATTTTGGAAACGCGCCGGACTTTGCTTAACGAAGCGCGCGGCGCCTTTGTGGCCTTTTTGGACAGCGACGACGAGTTTTTGCCAGGAGCGCTCGCGGCTTTGCATGGGGCGGCCTTGCAATATGGCGCCGACATCGTTCACGGAGAGTTCATTTCCGGCGACTACGACTCCAGCGGCGTTTTCCAAGCGACGGAAGTTACAAAGTGCGGCGCCATTCACCACGGCGTTTTGGACGGAAAGCAAATCGCGCGCTCTTGGTCGGCGGGCGACTTTAACGGCAACGTAATTGGAAAGCTTATTTCAAAGCCCCTGCTTGAAAGCGCGTTTGAAAAAATTCCCTACACAGAATGCACGATGGCCGAAGACTTTTTGATTTTCTTCTACCTTTCAGTTCACGCCGCTCGCTATGTTGGAATAGAAAAAAAAGTTTACCAATACCGCGTGACCAGCGGCGTAAGTTCCGGCCGCCCAATAGAAACGATGCGAAAATGGCGCATGGTTTGTTCCGCCGCCAGCGCTTTTGCGGACGTTTCCTTGATGATAAAGGATTGCCAAGCGGAAGGAATCCTCACCGACGAAGACATTGAGCACATGGGAAAAGTCACCATCGCATATGTGGCAAATTCCCTCAGTCAGTTGCGGCAAAGGGTTGTTCCCCAATTGCAAGAACAAGCGTATGATATGCTCTGCGAATACTGGGGAAGGGATTTTGTTCAAAAAGTTGACGCCGCCATGAATCGCGGTTAGATTGCCATTCCGCCTTGCTCGCAAAATGCAGGCGCTAGAAAAAAGGCGCGACAAGCGCTATAATATTGGCTCTTATAAGGAATGGCAAAATGATTAAAATTGTAAAAGCTTCCGAGCTTGAAAAGAATTTTTTTGACGGCCGTGATTTTG
>JAILDQ010000200.1 GCA_024689365.1 Treponema sp.
CCAGCTTCCGCTCATCTTTGTCTTTGGGCGCACGTAGGATGAAATGTTCGCCATGTCAAGGCCGGAAATGTCCGGGCCCCAATCAGGCTCCTTCATTTGATTGTAGAGCTTGAGCGAATTCAACCTGAACTCGCGCATCCACTGGGGATCGCCTTTTTCTTCCGAGATTTTTTTTATTATATCTTCCGAAAGGCCAGACTCCATTCTGTAAAAGTCCTTCTCGGACTCCTCGTACCTAAAGTCGTAGATGGAGCGGTCTATGTCGTTTATTTGTGTCTTTTCGTCAGCCATAAATTATTCTGCCAAATATTTGTCAAAGCCCTTTTCGTTGATTTCTTGAACCAATTCAGGGCCGCCTGTCTTCGCGATTTTTCCCTTTGCCAAAATGTGGGTCTTGTCAACATTGAGGCTTTCCAAAATCTTAGTGGAGTGGGTGATGATCAAGAGAGCCCCGTTCTGGGACTTTTGGTATTCTTCGATTCCCTTGCTTACGGTTCTGACCGCGTCAACGTCAAGGCCGGAATCCGTCTCGTCCAAAATGGCGAGCTTTGGCTTAAGCATCAAAAGCTGAAGAATTTCGCTCTTCTTTCGCTCTCCGCCGGAAAAGCCTACGTTCAAGTCGCGGGAGGCGTAGGACGAGTCCATGTTCAAAAGCTCCATCGCGGCCTTGAGCTCCTTTTGGAAAGCGAAGAGCTTTACGCGCTCGCCTGTCTTTTGCTGGAGGGCGCTTCGGATGAAGGTTTCCAAACTGATTCCCGGAACTTCAAGCGGGTTCTGGAAGGACATGAAAAGGCCCGCCTTGGCCCTCTTGTCCGTGTCCAGCTCTGTGATGTCCTGGCCGTCAAAGAAAATCTTTCCGCCTTCGAGCGTGTACACGGGGTTTCCCATGATGACGTTTCCAAGCGTGGACTTTCCGGCGCCGTTAGGGCCCATCAAGACGTGAGTTTCGCCTTCGTTGATTTGAAGGTCAAGTCCGTCGAGCACGATTTTTGACTCAATGCCGACCTTTATATTTTGTATGTCGAGTAAATTTTTTCCCATAATAGTTATAATATAGTGAAATATCCTTCAATAATCAAGCGTGGCGGAAAAATACTTTGAGGAATTTATTGTTGAAGCGCTGAAACTTTTCAAGCAATTGATTGGGCAAAAAAAATATACGTCATCCTGAACTTGATTCAGGATGACAACTTGCTTCGGGATGGTAAGTCTGTAATGTGAAAATCATCATAAAAAACATAAAATAATCATAAAAAACTTCGTTTTGGTTCGGAAAATTGTTTGATAAATAAAAATTTTTCTTTACAAAAAACAACTGCCGCGCTATACTGTTGGCATGAAAACAAATCGAACAAGCGGCATTTTGCTTCATCCCACAAGCTTTTCGGGCTCTGCGGGAATCGGAACTTTGGGGCTTCCTTCATATCAATTCGTTGACTGGCTAAAAAAGGCCGGCCAAACCTTGTGGCAAATCCTTCCTTTAGGACCGACAGGCTACGGAGACTCGCCGTACGCCTCTTTTTCGACCTTTGCCGGAAATCCCCTTTTGATTGACTTGGACGATTTGGCAAAGAAGGGCTGGGCCGACCCGGCTTCCATAACTCCGCCTGACTACATAAAGAGCTCGGGCCGCGTTGACTTTGGCGCCGTTGTTTACTGGAAAAATCCAGTCCTCAACCAGGCCGCGGACTTTTTCCAAAAGAATTGCTCTAAGGAAGACCGAGTCTTGTACGAGGCCTTTAAGAACGACAACTCTGCTTGGCTTGACAACTACGCAAATTTCATGAGCGTAAAGGCCTTTTACGACGCCAAGGCCGCCGAAGAAAAGACAAGCGGCATTTGGTTCAAGTATTGGCCCGAGGAATTGAGGGCCTGCGAGCCGTCCGCGGTTTCCAAGTGGAACGCTTCCCACACAAAGGAAATCGAGCGAATCAAGACAATACAATTCTTCTTTGACCGCCAATGGTCCGCGCTCAAAAAATACGCCAACGACAAGGGAATAAAAATCATAGGCGACATTCCGATTTTTGTGGCGCCTGATTCCGCCGACGTTTGGGCAAACCAGCGCCTCTTTCAGCTTGAAAAAGACGGAAGGCCAACTTGCGTTGCCGGTGTTCCGCCGGATTACTTTAGCGCCACAGGCCAGCTTTGGGGAAACCCCCTCTACGACTGGGACGCTATGGCAAAGACAAACTATTACTGGTGGGTTGACCGCATCCGCCGCTGCCTTCAATTGGTGGACTGCGTGCGAATCGACCACTTTAGGGGCTTTGAGGCCTATTGGTCCGTTCCCTTTGGAGAGGAAACCGCCGTCAACGGAAAATGGATTCCGGGGCCGAACAAGGCCTTGTTTGACGCGATCAAAAAGGAATTGGGCGACATTCCGATCATCGCAGAAGACCTTGGCCTTATAACAGAAGGCGTCCGTGCCTTGCGCGACGGATGCGGATTCCCGGGAATGAAAGTCCTGCAGTTCGCCTTTGACCCAGCCGAAGCCGGAAAAGACGGAATGCTAAACGCCTTCCTTCCTCACATGTTCTGCCAAAACTGCGTGGTCTACACAGGAACCCACGACAACCAGACGATGCAAGGCTGGCTTGACTCCGCAAGCGACGCGGCCGTTCAAATCGCCGCCCAATACGCCTTTGGAAAGAAAATGACCGAACAAGAAGCGCGCGCCTCAAGCGACTCAGGCGAACTTCGCGACGCCCTGGTAAAAACCGCCATCGCAAGCGCCGCCGACATGGCCGTAATCCCAATGCAAGACATCCTTGGAGTAGGCGACGAAGGCCGCATGAACGCCCCATCCACCGTCGGCGCCAACTGGACCTGGCGCTTTGACCTTGCCGAACTCACCGACGACCGCGCCGAACGCTTGGCCTTTTTGTCATCCCTCTACGGCAGGAATTTGTAACGCGCAAAATCTCTCAATGCAAAAACGCTCCCGCGGAAAAATGGGCGGCTGCGAACGAGGTGCTTTTTGGGCAAAGAATAGCGCTTAACGTGTCCTATGTTCGCCCCGCCCATTTTTTCGCTCCGCGTTTTTAATTGCTGGGGTTGCGCGGCATAAATTCCGTTGCGGTAATTCTTGTAATACAAAAACGCTCCCGCGGAAATGCGAACGACCTTTCTCGCGGTTGAGGCTGTTTGGTAAGATGTACATATAATTCAATTTCGCTCCGCGAAATTGCCAGCCTCAAAGCGAGCGGTCATTCGCATTTCCGCTACGCGTTTTTGTCTTTTCTTTACCGATAACGCTTGTGTATAATGCCATCAAATCCCGCCGCCCCTTCCTCAGGAGCGTTTTTAATTGCTAGGTTTGC
>JAILDQ010000252.1 GCA_024689365.1 Treponema sp.
AAAAAAGAATAGCTTAAAGCTGGAAAGGTCTTCAAACGCTTTTAACGGATGTTCCGCCTTTGAAACGTCATAAACGCGAATGACCAAGCCCGCGCTCACAAGCCATTCAATAGCCTCTTCAAATTCTCTGGCGCGCGCTCCCTGTTTTACGCATCCATAAATAAATTTTTCGTTCTCTTTTGAAAGTTGGCTTACAAGGCTTCTGAACACAAGCAAAATGCGGGCCGCGTTGATTTTTTTATTGTGCTTTGAAAAATCGCTTTCATAAAGATCGAGCAATTCTTTTTGAATCCGCGCCACAATGCCGGCGTTTTTGTCCTTTGCCCAGGTTGCCACGCATTCAGGAAGTCCGCCGACAATCAAATAATCGCGGTATTGTTCCATAAGCTTCGCATGCTGAATTTCGATTATTTCTTCAGGCGGCGTTTCTTCCAAGTATTTTAAAAGTTCCGGCTGGACCGCGCCCAAAAATTCTTCATAGTCAAACGGATAGACATCAAGCAAATTGACTTTGCCCACAGGGTAGCTCATTGGTTCCGCAAGCAAAGTTCCCAAAAGGCTTCCCGCGGCCATTATATGATATTCATTGGCTTCTTCGCAAAAATACTTTAAGGAATTTAGGGCGTTGGGACATTCTTGAATTTCGTCAAAAACAATAAGATGCTTTTGCGGCTCTATTTTATCGTTATATATCGTTCCCAATTGCAAAATGATTCTGGAGGGATCCTTGTTTTTTGCAAAAATTTCTGAAAGGCCTTCTTCCTTGTCAAATGAAAAATAGAATGTCTTTTCATAATTGAGCCGGCCAAATTCTTTCATGAGCCAAGTTTTTCCAACCTGGCGCGCGCCCTTTAAGACCATAGGCTTTCTTGAAGATGAGTTTTTCCATTCGATAAGTTTTTGCATCGCCTTTCTATACATAATTCAAGGCATTATACCGCGATTTACACATTTTTGCAAGAAATTTTTGCGCTTTTTACACATTTTTGCAGGATTTTTTCTTGATTTTTACACATTTTTGCATTAAAAAAAAGCCGCCCCGCGTTTTGCTGGACGGCCTTTTCTTTGTTGCTTTTTGTTCGCGTTCGGCTTTTTGCTTAGCCCGCAATCTCCTGCGCCTTCGGCTCGGCCTTGATTTCAAGGTAGGCGTAGCTGTAAAGGATTTCGGCCACGTCGTTCAAGGGCTTTCGGACGCTTACACCCATGTTGCGGGCAAAGGCTGAGGCGGCAAGGTTTGCCTTGGGGTTCCAGAGCTTGGCGTTCTCAAGGTTGACGTAAACGCATTTTTCGCTTGAGGCGAGGGCCTTGATGTGGCTGTTGAGGGCGGCGATGATTTTGTCGTTCTTGGGGTTGTTCACGTTGACAAGGGCGACGCGGCATTTTTTGTTCGAGGCCTTTATCGCGGAGAGCAATGAAAGGTAGCTTTTGTCAAAGGCTTCTGCGTTGTTCTGAAAGGCGGAGATGTCGTTGTCGCCAAGGTGGAGGATGACTCCTTCCGGCTTAAGGTCTGAGACGTTCTCTTCAAAATAGGCCTTTGCTTCTTTTACGCTAAGGGCTGTGGCGCTGCGGTTGTACAATTCAAAGTTGAATGAGAATGCTTGCGCAAGTTCCGTCACTGGGATTTCCTTGTCCATAGTTCCGCCGAGAAGAACCACCTGGTTCTTTTTTGAAAGTCCGTTCAATTCCTTAAAGTTCATGCTATCCTCCTTTGAAACTTTAATTGTTTTGTTCGTGTCGATTTTTATCTTAAGGTCCGCGATTTTTTGCCTTACGGCGGCGGATGCCTTTTTGTTGTCAAGCGACTTGTTCCTGACGTAGACAATCACGTTGCAGAAAACAATCGCAAGGTTCAAGAAATAAACTGCGAGAACATAATTAAACTGAGCGTTAATTATCTTCGCCGCAATTCCAGCCAAGTAGCCTGTGATAATCAAAGTGATGAAAGCAAGACTTGTTCCTTTTGCGGTTCTTGCCTTATACGCCTTGATTACATTGAGCGGCCACGAAAAGCCAAAGCACAAAAGCATGCAGCATTCAAAGACGTGGGCCATTTCCATTTTTATTTTCACCTCGTTTTTATTTATGCCCGAATGATAGCAGAACTTTTTTTGCATTGCAATTTTTTGAAAGTTTTAAAAACAAAAAAAAGGCGGCCGCGTTTTTTTTACTTACAAAAGGTTTTCTAAAGTTTTTTTTATCGATATAATAAAAGCATGCCGTATGAAAAAGCGCCGCAAAGTCTGAACAGAATCCGCCACGAAATGCAATGGAGCCACCTGGCCCTCATCATTTTGATTACGGTCCTTTTGTCAGCCGGCGGCGCCTTCCTTAACATTCAGGCAAACGAAAAGACCTTTGACCAAACGCTTCAAGACACCGCAAAGCTTATTTCAAGCCAGTATGAATTTACAAAAGAGCTTCCGCCCGACGAGCAAGTGATCTTCCTTGACTTGATAACAAAAAGCCTTTCCGACATCGATAGAATTTCAATCGTCCGAGACGACCTTACAAGAATCTACCATACAAACCATTCTTTAATCGGAAAAAAATATTCGGGAACGGTTCCGGTTTTTGTTGACGGCGAGGACGGCTTTTACACAGAAGACACCACCGGCCCTTCCGGCCCCCAGCGCCGCGCCTATTCCGAGCTTTACGATTCTGACGGAAAGCATTGCGGCTTTATCATCACCATTATGCTCAGAAAGTCAATCGAGTCGGTAACCCACAGGTCAGCGCTGCTCTTTGTTTTTGTCACCCTCGCGGCGATCGCAATCGAACTTGCGCTTGCAAAGACTCTTTCGCTCCACATAAAAAAACAATTCCTTGCCTTTGCCGAAGACCTAGAAGGAACAAAGTTTTTGGTCGATTCCATGCGCGCCAACAACCACGACTTTACAAACAAGCTTCACGTGATTCTCGGCCTATTGCAAATCGGCGAATACAAAAAGGCGCAAGGCTACATAGAAAACATTTCAATCATCCAACGGCAAACGGTCAGTTCCGTAATGAACGCGATTGAAAACCCTTCGTTCGCCGCCCTACTTATCGGAAAAATCGCGCGCGCCTGCGAATGCAACGTCCGCTTTATCCTAGACCAGAACACCCGCTTTGTTTCAAAAGACATTTACATCCCCTCGGAAGCGCTTGTCACGATTACCGGAAACTTGATTGACAACGCGCTTGACGCCATGAACGCGCCCGCGGAAATTTCCGACTCTCCAAGGGAGCTTCATTTTTGCGTGATGACCTCTCCAGGAAAAATGCTGATAACAGTAAAAGACACTGGGCCAGGAATTCCAAAAGAGCTTGGGGAGCGGATTTTTGAAAACGGATTTTCTACAAAAGGAAGCGGGCGCGGCGTTGGCCTTTACCACACAAAGCAGCTTGTTGAAAGT
>JAILDQ010000264.1 GCA_024689365.1 Treponema sp.
AATAACGAAGAGCTTTTGATGGATCTTGGCAAGGCTTACCTTAGCTTTTTTATGTCCCATCCAAACTATTTTGTCTTTTTGTTTGGAAAGTCCAACGTTAACCTTGACTTGACCGAAGACGCCGACCCGCAAAAAAATTACAAGCCCTTTGTAATTTTCAAGTCGGTCATAGAAAAAATTCTCTTTGAAAAAAATCGCCCTAGAGAAAAATGGAACGACACCACAATAGCCTTGTGGGCTTTTATCCACGGAATTACGTCTATTGCGACAATGAAAGGCATAAAATACGGGCAAAAATGGGAGGACAAACTTTTTGACTTTATGCAAACTTTTCAATTCTAACGCCTGAGCTTGTTTGCAAAAAAGCCGCGCGGACAGCGGCATTATGAGGAGACTATAAATGAACGGAATTTACTTTAGCGGAAGCGGAAACACAAAGCATTGCATTGAAATTTTTGTACAAGCAACTGGAGGAAAAATCGCGTCAATCGAAAGTCCTGACGCCTTGGAACTTATAAAAAATTCGGAAGAAATCGCAATAGGCTATCCAACCCATTACAGCAACCTTCCCCGCATTATGAAAGAATTTATATTGCAAAACGGAAACGTCTTTAAGGGGAAAAAAGTTTTTATAATAGTAACTATGGGCTTGTTTAGCGGAGACGGAGCCGGCCTTGGAGCAAGACTTTTAAAAAGATTTGGCGCCAAAATCCTTGGCGGCCTTCACTTGCAAATGCCGGACTCTATCGGGGACGTAAAGATGCTCAAAAAAACAACGGAGAAAAACCTTGCGATTATAAGACAAAGCGAAGAAAAAATATCAAGCGCGGTCGCTTCTATAAGCAAAGGCAAATATCCAAAGGACGGACTTTTTATTTGGAACAGAATAGCGGGCCTTTTTGGCCAACGCCTATGGTTCATTCCAACAGTAAAAAAATTGCAGACAAAGTTAAAAATTGATTCCGGAAAATGCGTCGGCTGCGGAATATGTTCCGAACGCTGCCCCACAAAGTCAATTTCGATTCAAAATGGCAAGGCCGTCTTTGCGCGCGGTCGATGCACAATCTGCTACCGTTGCGTCAACCACTGCCCCGCGCGCGCCATCACCCTTATCGGAAAGCGCGTCCTGGAACAGTGCCGGTATGACTTGTACGAAAAGGAATTGCAAGCAAGACTATAATACGGACTGCCAAGCGGCTTCCCTGACCATAACGGGGAGCCCTGCCACAAGGAGAAAATATGAAAAACAAAAAATTTATAATAGCGGCGCTCGCTCTTATAATGGCTTCCAATTTATCTTTTAGCCAAAAAAGCCAAAAGCGCAACGTAAAGCTAAAGGTTTCAAACATAGGCGCGAACGCAGGAAACATAATAATTAGCGCGCACAATTCTGAAGAAAGCTTTAAAAAACGAAAGCCCTGCCAAACGCTTAACGTAAAAGCGCAAGCGCCGTCAGTAGAAATCGCCCTAAGCCTTGAATCTGGAGAATATGTTTTTTGCGCTTATCACGACACTAACAGTGACGGCGAATTAAACGCAGGCCTTTTTGGAATTCCAAAAGAACCCTTTGCTTTTTCTAATTATGACGGAAAAAGTCCGCCCGGGAATTTTAAGAAACATAAAGTGAATATTCCGGGCGGTTCAGACGAGATATTTGAACTTGAGATAAAATTATTTACGTTCTAACTTTTAACCCAATATTTTTCTTGCTCGTTCAAGCGCAAGATCGATGTTAGCGCAAACGTTATCCTTGCCCAACTTGTCCAGCATTCCAGTTTTTTGGCAGAGCATGTAAGGCTGGGTATGGATTCCTGAAAGCACGATTGTAACGCCCCGCCTG
This sequence comes from Treponema sp., assembly GCA_024689365.1. Lineage (GTDB taxonomy): Bacteria > Spirochaetota > Spirochaetia > Treponematales > Treponemataceae > Treponema_D. The sequence goes on from JAILDQ010000264.1 coordinate 1,841, forward strand.
TCGCAAGCCGCCTTGGCTTGTTCCAACGCGCGGATTCCGCCGGCGTCAAGGTAGATTGTATTCCTCATTCGCAAAATCAAAACCTTAAAATTAACTTGCGCTTTTTCAACGGCAACTTCAAACTTTCTGACAGTTCCAAAGAAAAGGGGGCCGTCGATTTCGTAAACCATCGCGCCCTGGGGAATGTTCAAGGTCTCTTGGTTTTCGGAAGAGCCGCTAATTCCTTCCGTCAAGTTTTCGCGCTTGGCCTGAACGTTTGAAAGGTCGCACATTTTTTTGATGAAAAAGAAAGCGGCAAGGCCAAGTCCAACCTCAATCGCAACGGTAAGGTCGATGAAAACTGTAATCAAGAAAGTTACGGCAAAAACGGCGATGTCGCTCTTTTGGCCTTTCAGCAAAGCCCGAATGCTTCCAAAGCCAGCCATGTTCCA
>JAILDQ010000275.1 GCA_024689365.1 Treponema sp.
GGGGAAACGGAGTCCTGTCATAAAAAGGCTTGACGAAAATTTCATTCACACTCTAATGGAAAACGGCGAAAAAAAAGAATCGGAATACTACAAGGCGCGGCTATTGGCGCTAAAGAAAATTAAGGAAATTAAGACATGGCGATAAACTATAAAGAGCTTCCCGTTTACGAACAAAAGCAAAAGATTTTGGACTGCTTGGAACAAAACCAAGTAATTGTCGTTCAAAGTCCGACAGGAAGCGGAAAGACAACTCAAATACCGGTAATTTTGCATGAGGCCGGATATTCGCAAAGCGGCGTGATTGCGGTAACCCAACCGCGCAGAATCGCGGCCTTGAGCGTAAGCGAATTCATTTCAAAGCAATTGGGAACAAGCTACCCGGGCTTGGTCGGCTACAAGATGCGCTTTGAGGACAAGACTGATTTAACGACCAAAATAAAAATAATGACAGACGGCATTCTTTTGCAGGAAATGAAACTTGACCCGATGATGCTAAAATATTCTGTCATTATGGTTGACGAAGCCCACGAAAGGTCTTTGAACATCGACTTTGTTCTGGGCCTTTTAAAGCGCTGCCTTGAAGTTAGAAAAGACTTGAAGATTGTAGTTTCGTCGGCGACGATGAACGCGGAAGCTTTTTCCAACTATTTTGGCGGCTGCCCGATTGTGACGATAGACACGACGACTTTTCCGGTTACCCTTTTGTACGATCCGCCGGCCATTTCCGCCAGCACCCTTACAGAAGCCGCAACGGAAGCCTTGCTAACAAAAATCGAAGACACTATTGGCCGCGTAATCGACAACGGCGAAGAAGGCGGCGTGTTGATTTTCCTTCCAGGAGAAAAAGCGATTCACGATTGCGTAAAGAGGCTTGAACACAGTTACTACGCTCGCCGCCTTTTTATCCAGCACTTGTACGGCCGCCTTCCAAAAGAGGAGCAGGAACGCATTTTCATTCCGGCGCCAAAGGGAAAGATAAAGGTCGTGGTTTCCACAAACATCGCGGAAACTTCAGTTACGATTGACGGCATAACGACGGTAATTGATTCAGGCTTGGCAAAATTGAATTTTTACAGCCCAAGAACCTTCACGTCAAGCTTAATCGAAACGCCGATTTCAAAGGCAAGCTGCCAGCAAAGAAAAGGCCGCGCCGGCCGAACCGCGCCGGGAAGCTGCTACCGCCTCTACCCCCGCCGGGACTTTGAGACCCGCCAAGAATACACGACCGAAGAAATTTTTAGAACGGACTTGAGCGAAGTAGTCTTGAGAATGGCGGAACTTGGAATAAAGGATTTTGAAAACTTTGACTTTATCTCAAAGCCATCCCTGGAAGGAATCAAAGGCGCGATGGAAACCCTTTACATGCTGAAAGCCCTCAATTCCGACAGAACCTTGAGCGACATCGGAAAAATGATGGTTTGGTTTCCCTTGCTTCCAAGAATCAGCCGCATAATCGTCGAATCGATTTTGCGCTATCCTGACGTTTTGCAGGAATCCTTGATCGCCGCGGCCTTTTTGTCAACCCACTCGCCTTTTGTCCTTCCGCCGGGAGAGGAAATGGAAGCCAGAGCCGCCCACCACAGATTCAACGACATTCAAGGCGACTTTGTAGGCTATGTAAAGCTTTACCGCATTTACGAGAAATTCCAAACGGAAGAAGAAAAGGAAAATTTCGCGCAAAAGAATTATCTGGACTACAAGGTTCTTGCCGAGATTCAAAACATTTACGAGCAGCTTAGCCAAATTGTAAGCGACCAAAAGATTCCAATTTCTGGAGGCGGCTCTTACGACGACTACCTTTGCGCCGTCGCGGCGGGAATGATTCAATTTGTGGCAGTCCGCGTCGGCCGAGAAAACTTCAGGACGTTGACGGCGGGCCACATTTCGATTCACCCGGGCTCATCCCTTTTTAGAACCGATCCCCTTTACATTGTCGCGGGAGAAATCGTTCGCACAAGCCGAATGTTCGCGATGAGCGTTTCGCCTCTAACAAAAAAATTGATTAACAAAATCGACCCGAACCTTGAAGGCCAGCTTGACCAAGCCAGGGCAAAGAAGGGAGACCGGGACGATGAGCAAAGGCCGCTCAAAGGCAAAAACGGCCGGGGCAAAAAAGGCTCCGAAGACTTTGACGGCAAGAGGGCGCAAAAAGAGCAAAAGGCCGATTCTTGGACTTTAGGGAAAAACATCTTTGCGATTGAAAAAGTCAAGGGCAAAAAATGCGTTCTTCTTCCTTTTAGGGAACTTCAAGAGGCGGTTCAAGATTTTGAAATCGAAGAGCTTGAAGCCCGCTCACGGGGACTTCGCGGAAAGGTCTTGATGGACGGCGGATACAAATTGATGGACGGCGAAAAGCTCAGTTCGATTTTAAAGGCCGCGAAACTCTTTGGCTTTAACCCGATAAACGAAAAAGACTTTGACAGAAAGCTCAACATTGACTTGACGCAAGAAGGCGCAAGCGCTCTCTTGGCGGAAAAAATAAAATGGATAATGAAAATCGCGCAGGCAAAAGCGAAAAGCCGCGAGATGGGCTTCATCTGCCTTTACACAGACCAAAAAGGCTCGTATTGGTTCAAAGTTTCAAGAGGCTTTTCAACGGCGCTTGCGGAAAGCGTGGCCAGCCTTGAGTTTTTGGCGGACGACCCCGCAGCTCATTTTGCGGAAGAAGAAAAGAAAGAGGCGGGAATGATTTACGCCCGGCTCAGGGCCTTCTACGAATAAAGGATAAAAAGGCGAATCCAATTCAGCGTTCTTGAATTTGAGGCTCGCTCTTTGCCTCTGGCTTTTTTTCGGCTGCGGGCGCTTTTTCCGCGGCCTTCTTTTCTTCGGGCTTTTTTTCCTCTTCTTCAATTCCAAGAATCTTCATCGCGCGCTTTTTGTTGTCGCCAGCCTTTGAGTCATTCGCGATAGAACGAACCTTGCTCTCGCAAGAAGGATATTTTCCGGCATTGTAAATGTCCAAGCCAGAAGCGCAAGTGTCTTTGTCAGAGCTTTGCAAATAAGCCGCGCAAGCTCCGCTAAAGGCTTGGTCGGGATACTTTGTCAAAAGCTTTGCGACTTCCCTTCTAAAGGCTTTTTTTGTATTGTCAGGCGCAAGGCTTTCGGCCCACTTTCCTATTTCGCTTTTGCCAGCCTTTCCATATTTTAAGAGCGCTTCGGCGCTTTGCCTTTTTACATTGTCGCTCGTCTTTTTGTCAGTAATTTGTCCGACCAAAAATTTATCCGCTTCGGGGTCGCCAAAGGCGGCGAGCTTTTCATAAGACTTCTTTTTTACCGAGGCCTCGGGATCGCTTTTCGCGCGGTGAATGATATAAGGAACAGATTCCTTCAATTTCATTTTGCAAGCGGCTTCAATCGCTTCAAGGCGAACCTTGTATTGGGAATCCTTTATCGCTTGAATCACAGTGGCCTTGGCTTCCTGCGTCTCATAATAAGACAAGCCCTTTATCGTGTAGCAGCGCAAGGTCGGGTCCTGCTCCTCAAAAAGCTTTGTCAAAACCGCAACGGAATCTTCCTTTTGCATGGCGCCAATCGCTTCGGCAGCGTAAGAGCGGACAAAAATATTTTCGCCGTCGTCTTGCGCTATTTCCACCAAAGAATCCCAAGTTTGCTCGGCCTTGATTTTTCCCAAGACCTTCATCAAGGCTTGTCTTTGCGCGGTCGTCAAATCCGAGCGGTCAAGGAATTGAACCAAATATTCAGCCTCGGCCTCGTCGCCCAAGTCGCCAAGGGTTGTCAAGGCGGGCGTAAAATAACTTTCGTTTTCGCTTTCAAGCAAGGTTACAACGGCGGGAATCGCGGCCTTTGTCTTTACAGCCGCCGTGTATTTGAAAACTTGTTCAACGGTGGAAACGCGCTCGTCGTAAGGGTCGTTCAAAACCGTAACGGCGTAGTCTTCCAAGCAAGGGTCTTCAAACTTTGTAAAGTATTCCAATATTCTTTCGCGAACAAGGGGGCTTTTTGTTTCTTGAAACAAATCGTAAAGTTCGTTTGAATAGCGAGGGTCGTCATTATCGATGAGCTTTTTGACCAAGTCGTTGAGCTCAGGCTCGATTCCGTATTTTATGACGTCCTTTGTCTTTTGTTCGGAATCTTTTTCGTCCTTTTTCGCGGCTTCCCTAGCCTTCTCCGCGTCAGGAGCCTTTGGCCTTTTTGCGGCCGGAACTTCGCTTACGCCTGCAAGCTCTATTTTTGGCTTTTCCCAATCCTCGCCGTCAACAAGAATTTCTTGGCTTTGGCTTTTTTCAGAATCTTCCGAAAGCTCTTCCCCGGCATTTTCTTGCGGGCTTTGGCCGTCAGCCTGAACGCCCAAGACGGCTTCGCTTGCCGCGTTCATAAGGTCGCCGCTTTCTTTCAAGCCGGAATTTCCGCCTGAATTTTCTTGGGCAAAAAAGCAAAAAGAGAAAGTCATCAATGTTAAAAAAGCGAAAAGTCTCATCGTCCTATTTTACCTCATTGCGGCTGAATCTGTCTAGAAATTCCCTTCTATATTGTTCAAACCTTCCAGCCTCGATTGAGTTACGGATATTCTTTATCAATGAATTCAAAAAATACAAATTGTGGTAGCTTGAAAGCATCGAAGAAAGAATCTCCTGGCTTTTAAACATATGGCGCAAATAGGCCCTGCTGTAATTTCTGCAAACCTTGCAATCGCACTCGCTGTCGATTGGGCCAAAGTCATGGGTAAAGCGCTCTTGCTTTATGCTGAGCATTCCGTCATGAGTGAAGTAGCTTCCGTTGCGGGCGTTTCTTGTCGGGAGAACGCAATCGAACATGTCGATGCCGTCCGCGACCGCTTCAAAAATGTATTCAGGAGTTCCTATTCCCATTACGTACTTTGGCTTTTCCTCCGGCAAGAACTGGACTGTGTGCCGCAAAAATCGCGCGAACTGGTCCGAAGGCTCCCCAACGCTCAAGCCGCCAATCGCAATTCCCGGAAGGTCAAGGCTTGAAACAAATTCCGCGCTTTGCTTTCGCAAGTCCTCAAAAAAATTCCCTTGAACAATCGGAAATAAAATTCCCTTGTAGCCTTCTTCCTCTTGAACTTTTTTCCATTCCTTTACGGCGCGCTCAAGCCAGCGGCTTGTCACGCCCAAAGCGTTTTCCGCCTCGCTTTTGTCAACGCCATAAGCGGCGCAAACGTCAAGCTGCATTTGAATGTCGCTGTTAAAGTCGGCTTGGGTTCTCACGACGCTTTCAGGAGTGAACAAATGGTAGGAGCCGTCAACAGTGCTTTGGAAGCGAACGCCCTCCTCCATGATTTTTCTGATTTTTGAAAGTGAAAAAACTTGAAAGCCGCCCGAGTCCGTCAAAAAATTTCTTTTCCAGCCTGTAAAGCCGTGAAGGCCGCCCGCTTCCCTAACCAAGGGGCTGCCTGGACGCAAATACATATGGTAGGTGTTTGCCAAAATTATTTCAAAGCCAATCTCTTCCAAGTCGTCCTTGCTTATCGCCTTTACAGAACCGTTCGTTCCAACCGGCATAAAGACAGGAGTCTGAACGCTTCCGTGCGGCAAAAAAAGCTCGCCGGTCCTTGCCCTTGAATCAACGCATTTTGTCTTTATTTTAAAAATCGAATTCATTTTTATCCTTAAGTGTGAGTGTATTTCAGCAATAC
>JAILDQ010000281.1 GCA_024689365.1 Treponema sp.
AAGGAAAGAAATTTCAGCGAATAAATTGCGCCACCCAAAGAAGCAAGTTGAAAAAAGCCTTGCAAAGAATTTGCGAGGCTTTTAAAGATTAATTCTTTCAGGCCCAAAAGACGCGGCGTCTTTTCTCATTGAATAAACGCAGCCGCAGTAGTCTTGGCGGTAAAGGCCGTATTCTTTTGAAAGCTCAAGGCTGCGCTTGTAGCCGTTCTTCTTTTTAAAATCACTGTACAAAAATTTAGGGGCGGAAGAATTGTTTCGCATCGCTTGATAAAAAAGCTCGCGGCCAATCTCGTTTATTTTTTGCGCGTCTTTATGAGGGCTTATGCTTAAAGTTGTGGTGAACCAATCGAAATTGTTTTTTTGCGCGTATTCGTAGGCTTTTTTCATTCTGAATTGGTAGCAGCGGCGGCAACGCTCTCCGCGTTCAGGCTCGGCTTGCAAATTGTCGCGCTCGGCTTGAACGGCTTCAAAAAAATCTTTTGGATTGTAATCCGCTTCCTGCAAAGATACCGTCGCCCATTCCCGGTCGGAAAGAAATCTTGGCAAAAACTTTTTCAATTCTTCAAGGCGGCGCGTGTATTCCTCTTCTGGATGAATGTTTGGATTATAATAGAAAATTGTTATGTCAAAATAGCGGCAAAGATATTCCATCGTATAGCTTGAGCAAGGGCCGCAGCAAGCGTGCAACAAAAGTCGGGGCTTTGCTTTTTCCGCCCCGCAATCGAGTCCATTTAAAATTTCATCGCACATCGCCTGATAGTTTTCTTTCATCGCTTTTCAAAATTATAGCGCAAAGAAAGTTTTTGGGGAAGAAAAATAATTCCCGCGAAATTTCGTTTAAGCATTCTGCAAAGAATCGCCCGCGCAAAAGGGAACAGGGAAAACAGCGGTTTCTTTTTTTACAAAATTGCCTGAAATTTGGCTGAACAAAATTTCCGCCGCCCGCCGGCCCATTTCATTCAAGGGCTGCGGAAAAGTGGCGACATTCAAATTAAAGTAAGTAGAATTAATAAAGCCGTCAAAGCCAACCAAGCTGATATCTTTTGGAACCGACAGACCTAATAGCTTCAGGCCTTTGACCGTTTCAGGAACAAAAGAATCAGCGCCGCAAAAAATTGCGGTCGGCTTTTTCTTCCAAGAAAGAAATGCGGCTTTTACGTCTTGGCGAGTTTCTTCCGAATCAAACGCTGTCTTAATTATATAATCGCTAGGCTTGTATTTTGCGCCAAAATCTTCAAGCGCTTTTTCAAAGCCTTTTTCGCGATCCATTACATTGGCGTTGAAAAATTCGTCCTTCAAGCCAATAAAAGCGATCCGTCTATGACCCCTACTCCAAATTTCTTTTACGGCGTTATAGCCAGCCTCAAAATTATTTGTGTCAACCCAAGAAACCAATTTGCTTTTTGGCCTGTCGCCAATCACTACGCACGGCAGTTTTCTTTTCCCCAACTCTTCAATCATCTCTCGAGGAATTTGTCTCAGACCAATATAAATTATCCCGTCAACTTTTTTTTGTCTGTAAGGCCTAAGATAATCATAATCTGGCTCGGTTCCAGCTTCTGGAACAATACCCATCATCAAATCAACTTTATTTTTGCGGCACACTTCCTCAATGCCTGAAAGGATTCTCATCATATAAAATGTTCGCAACGATTGATAAAAAGGAATTGGCGTGAGTATCGCAATCGTATTGCATCGGCCAGAATTAAGAACCTGGCCTGCAAAACTGGGAGCATAACCAAGCTGGTCTATGGCAGCCTGCACCTTGAGGCGAGTTTCTTCCTTAACATTCGACTCGCCGTTAATAACTCTAGATACCGTAATGAAAGAAACTCCGGCAAGATTCGCTACGTCTTTTTGTGTGACCATTTTACTCCTCAAGGTTCAGGCACAACGCCTTTTATTTTTCCAAAACATAAGTTTGAATGCTTCTTGGCGGACAAACAAAAACTTTTTCCAAGTTGTTCTTGTTGACATTATTAGTATACGACATTTCCGTTTTTTTGTCTTTGCCTTTTTGCGAAGAAAAATCAATTTCAAACACCATATCTTCCTCTGTTCTATTCATGGCCACAAGAACAATTTTTCCGTCTGGCCTTAAAAAGGCGGCGGCTTCCATAGTATTTCCCATCCTTCCGTCAACTGTGGCTGGCGTCATAAAAGGATTCATCGAACAATAAATCCTTTTTGAACTTGGAAGTACAAATCTTGAAAAATGTCCTATGTAATAATAAGAGCTTTGATAAAAAACTTTTCCCGACTCCGTGTCTACCAAAATCGGAGCGTCACAGAAATTTCCCACGTGATTTGGACCACCCTCAAGGTCAAGAGCCATATTCCAATCAATCCAAGCTGAACAACCATTATTCAAGTCGTTTATGATGTTATGTCCATAACGCTCGCCGCAATGCCATTTGCCAAGACGCGAACCGCCTTCAACACAGCCTTCCGTAAAAAACAATTCTTTTTCAGGAAAAGCGGAAGCGCATTCAGCTACATGATTGTATTGGTCGCCAGAATACCAATGGTAAGCCAAACCGGCAATTGCTTTGTCAGCGCCTTTTACAGCCATCGATTGCTTCATTCTCTTTGTCATGTTGTCACGGTTGTGGTCCCAAATCAAAATTTTTACCTTATCCAAACCGTTCTTTTCAAATTCCGGCTTAAGAAAGTTGACCGCAAAAAGTCCTTCTTCCTTTCCTGTCCAAATGCAAGAATCCCAAGTCTGAACAGCTTCCGGCTCATTTTGAACCGAAACATATCCAACATTTAATCCGCGTTCTTTTAGGCCTTTTATAAAACGGACAAAATATTTTGCCCAAAGCCCTTTGTAAGCCGCCTTAAGTTTTCCGCCATGGTTCATGTCGCCGTTTGTTTTCATCCAAGCGGGAGGAGACCAAGGCGTTACCATAACAGTCAAATCCTTGTTCTTTTTGCCGGCGGCTTTTAATATCGGTGTAAGATACTTGTCCGTTCTCTCAAAGGAAAAAGAGTCCAACGTTTCGTCCTTTTGAGGAACGCACGACCAATTCTCCAAACTAAAATCGCAAGAATTCATATGCGTTCTAGCAAATGAATAACGGTTGCTTTCGTTTCCTTTGCCAAAACATTTTTCAACAACAATATCCCGTTCTTTTTCCGGCAGTTTAGACAATACGTAACCAGAGCTTTCTGTAATTGCGCATCCAAAGCCCTTTATAGTTTGGAACTTTTTGCCGCAATCAAATTGGATTACGCAAGACAGATTTTTTCCGATTTTTGCTTTGCGTAACTTTGGCTGAACTTTAGCAAGCAGCCGATCCGTGTCTTTGGAAGACTCGTATAATGAGTGTACTTTCATAGCATTTCCTTTTTTTAATGTTTACGCAAACATATTTATACTAAAACAGTCTTTGTTTTTTGTCAAGAAAAAAAAGCGGATATTTTTTTTGAAAAAAAAATTAAACTTTTTGCTTGACAAATCAAAAAAACAGGGGTTACAATGTTTGCGTAAACATAAAACGGCGGAGCATCATCTGCCGTTTTATGTTGAAAATTTATGTTTACGCAAACATTTTATAGTTTCAACAAAGGAGGAAATTATGAAAAAGTTGGGAAAAGTTCTTATTACAGGAGCTTTGCTTATTGGCGCCGCGCTCACTCTCGCAGGATGCGGCAAAAAACAAGAAAGGGTAAAAATCCGTTGGTTTGTTGGCCTTGGAGCCGGCTCAGACGAACCGACATTCGCCCCTCAAAAAGCGGTTGTAGACAAATTCAACCAATCGCAAAAGGAAATCGAGCTTGTTATTGAAATTGTAGACAATAACCAAGCCTTCCAGACTCTCGCCACTCAAATTTCAGGAGGAAACGCTCCTGACATTGTTGGCCCTGTTGGAATTCGCGGCAGAGACAGTTTTAAGGGCGCATGGCTTGACTTGGATCCTCTCGTAAAGGAAACAAACTTTGACTTGTCGCAATTCGACCCCTCGATGGTTGAATTCTATCGTGATCCGCAGGACGGTCTTATCGGACTTCCATTCGGAATTTATCCTTCATACATATACGCAAACAAAGAGCTTTTTGAGGAGGCTGGCATTCCCCTTCCGCCTACAAAATACGGCGAAAAATATGTTGACGAAAACGGAAAAGAATGGACTTGGGACTATGATTGCGTACGCCGCATCGGAATGAAGCTTACTGTAGACGCGAACGGCAACGACGCCACAAATCCAAATTTTGATCCGGAAAACATCGTACAATGGGGATTTGGAATTGTATGGGGCGACGCCCGCGGTTACGGAACGCTCTTTGAGCCAGGCACTTTTGTAGGCGCTGGAAACAAAGCCCAGATTCCTCCAGCCTGGCTTGACGCGTGGAAATGGACTTATGACGGAATGTGGAAAGACCACTTCATCCCCAACGGTCCATACGGAAGTTCTGACATTCTCTCAAACGGAAGTTGGGGTGAATCAGGCAAAATCGCCATGTTCCAATGCCATTTGTGGTATTCAGGATACGCAAAGATGGACTACCAGTGGGACGTTTATCCGATGCCTTCTCACAATGGAAAGACTACTGCAAAAATGCACGCAGATACATTTGAAATCGCAAAGGGATCAAAGCATCCAAAAGAGGCTTTCAAAGTTCTCTCATATCTTGTAACCACAGCGTCTGACGACCTTCTTAAGATTTACGGAGGAATGCCGGCTATCACTTCAAAGCAAGACGGTTTCCTTGATAAATTCTTCAAAGAAAGATATCCGCACGTGACTGTTGACACAGACATAATCCAAGAGAGCGTTAAATACGCTGACAATCCGAATCACGAATCTTGGATGCCAAGCTTTCAAGAAGCGTCAACTTGCTACAGTGAATTCTGGGACAACCTCACAAACAACGACGGCCTTTCAGTCGAAAAAGAGGCTGAAAAACTGCGCGTAAAACTAGACACAATTTTTGCGGCGGCAAATAAATAAATCTTTAAAAAAGGAGGCGCGGCGAAACATCTTCCTCCAGAGATGTTTCGCCGTTCGTTGGACTTATGATAAAAAAATTAAGAGCAAACGGCATACAAAATTGGGAGAAAAAATGGGGCTTAATTTTCATAGCTCCTTGGCTCATAGGTTTTACAGTGTTTTATTTAGGGCCGATGGTCGCTTCCTTCATATTTTCTTTTTTTGACTATAACCTAATTCAACCAGAGGCAACCGCCTTTGTTGCTGGCGAAAACTGGAAGAGAGCTTTTTTAGACGATCCAATAGTAATAAAGTCAATCGCTCATATTCTTCAATACACAATGATTTCGCTGCCAATATCTTTTTGTTTTTCGTTATTGGTTGCGGTGTTGCTAAACAGCAGATATCTTTTAGGGAAAAAATTATTTCGAGCTTTGTTCTATTTGCCAAGCATGATTCCCTTTGTTGCAAGCGTTTTGATTTGGCAGGGCATAATGAATGAACAGACAGGCTGGTTCAACCTGATACTTCAAAACGCCGGTTTTCCAGGAATCAGATGGTTGGCAAGCACAAGATGGATTTACATTTCCTATACCCTTATCGGAATTTGGGGATGCGGAAACACAATATTGATTTTTCTCGCGGGCTTACAAGGCGTTCCAAAAGAATTGTATGAAGCCGCGACGATAGACGGAGCCAATTCTTGGCAAAGACTAAAAGCGGTCACAATTCCGATGATGACTCCGGTAATATTTTACAACGTATTGATAAGCGTAATAAGTTTGATGCAGTTTTTCTTGACTCCAATGGTAATCAATAATGGAAGCGGATTCCCAAATGGAATGACCAACTTTCCGATGGTTTATTTTTACAGACAAGCATTTTCATATTTCAACATGGGATATGGAGCGGTCATCGCTTGGGTTATCTTCTTTGTGGGAATGATTTTTACTTTGATTCTATTCGGAACGCAAAGCAAATGGGTTTACTACGCAGGCGACAAAAAATAACGGAGGACTACTATGACGATAAAAGAATCAAAAACAATAAACACATTTATAATTTCAATAATATCAGCATTCTTGCTGACGATGTTCATTCTTCCGCTCTTGTACGGAATTTCAGGTTCATTAAAAAGCAAAGAACAACTTTCATCGTTAAACCATTCGCCGATTCCGCAGTCGCAAAAAAAATTCAACTATAATGGCAAAGACTGCGAAATTTTCTTGGTTCCACAAGAAGACGGGAGCAAAGTTCCGCTTGCGATTGTAAAAAAGGGCCGCGACAAATCTGTTTTTGTAGATCCAAAAAATCCAAAAGCGGGAGAAATCACTTGGAACGGAAAGTGGCGCAATCTTGAATCTGAATGGACAACAGACTTTCAATTTGTAAACTACAAAAAAGGCTGGGTTGCGGTAAATTTCTTGCGCTTGTTCAAAAACACCTTGTTTTACGCGATAATCACAACTTTCGGAACATTGTTTTCATCTACCCTAGTTGCTTACGGTTTTTCACGGTTTAGATTCCCTGGCAGAAGCCAGTTTTTCCTCATTCTTATTGCGACAATAGTTCTTCCAAGCGCTGTAACGTTAATTCCTGTTTACACCATTTTTTATAAAATAGGCTGGGTTGGAACTTGGCTTCCCTTGATTGTCCCCCATTTCTTTGCGAACGCTTACAACGTTTTTCTGTTAAGACAATTTATGCTTGGCATCCCGAAAGAAATGGACGAAGCCGCCAGGATTGACGGTTGCGGTCCAATCGCGACTTTGTACAAAGTTATTTTGCCCCAGTGCATTCCTTCGGTGATTTCTGTAGGCCTTTTTCACTTCTTTTGGGCGTGGAACGATTATTTCAATCCGCTTTTGTATTTGGCAGGCCATCCAGAAAAATATCCTATAAGCATTGGTCTTTCAACCTTCAGCAATATGTACTCAACTGAAACGCATTTGGTTCAAGCTGTTAGCATGATAGCTTGTGTAGTCCCCTTCATCATTTTTGTTGTAGCCCAAAAATTCTTTATGGAAGGAGTCGTTGTTTCTGGCGTGGAAAAATAATTCGCGCGCCTACTAGCATAAATTTTCCTTTTGCGCTATAGTATTTTCTTAATATGAAAGCCTATTATTGTCTTGACATGAGGATTCTCAAAAACGCAATAAGCCTTCATATTTATTTTTCTTGAATTCAACGGCGAGTTTCTTT
>JAILDQ010000296.1 GCA_024689365.1 Treponema sp.
GCAAACAACTACAAACAAAGAAACCATTTCTAAGGAGAACACTATGGCTAACAAATACGCAGGAACACAGACAGAGAAAAATTTGCAGACAGCTTTCGCTGGAGAAAGCCAGGCAAGAAACAAGTACACTTACTTCGCTTCGGTCGCTAAGAAAGAAGGCTTTGAACAGATTTCAGCGATTTTCTTAAAGACCGCCGACAACGAAAAAGAGCACGCAAAAATGTGGTTCAAGGAATTGGGCGGACTTGGAGACACAAAGGCCAACCTTGGCGCGGCCGCTGACGGCGAAAACTACGAGTGGACAGACATGTACGACGACTTTGCAAAGACTGCCGAAAAGGAAGGCTTCCCAGAGCTCGCGGCGAAATTCCGCGGAGTTGCCGCAATCGAAAAGCGCCACGAGGAACGCTACCGCGCCCTTCTCAAGAACGTTGAGACAAACGAAGTGTTTGAAAAGAGCTCGGTAAAAGTTTGGGAATGCAGAAACTGCGGCCACATCGTAGTCGGAACAAAGGCTCCGGAAGTTTGCCCTGTTTGCGCCCATCCAAAGAGCTACTTTGAAATCAGCGAAAACAACTACTAATCAAAAGGATTAAAAAGCTTATGGCGCCGTCCTAAAATCTAGGGCGGCGTTTTTTATTTCTTTTCGCTTATAAAAAGACCAAGGATTGTAATCGCCGTTCCCAGGGCGCCGAGCAAGGTGATTCTTTCTCCCAGCGCAAGGAAGGCAAAAAAGACAGTCACAATCGGAATCAAGTAAAGGCCGCAGCTGACCTTGACCGTTCCCAAAATGTCGCAGGCCTTGCCCCAGATTGTAAAGCAAACGCCGCTTGCAAGGACTCCCAAAAAAAGAATGTTGAGCCAATTTAAAGGCTTTGAAAAACGCGCGGCGTTAACCGTTTGGCTTGCGTTAAAATAAAGGGAGCGGACAAAATCGCTTGCCGCAGCCTCTTTAGCCGCGTCCACAGGAGTAAGTCGCCAACCCAAAAGCGAAAGCGGAATCATCATCAAAACCGCAAAGAAAAAAATTCGCCTTGTGGCGCAAACGCGGTCGTATTTCTTTTTGTTCAAGATGGAAACGAACATAGAATAAAAGCCCCAGCAAATGCCGGCCAAAAGCGCGAGCAAGTCACCCTTTGGGTTGAACTCAAATTCAGCGTTGCCGTTAAAGCAAACAAGGGTCACGCCAAAAATCGCGATGAAAAAACCAACGATGAACCACAAGGACAAGTGCTTTTCCTTTAAGAAAATCTGGCTTACAATCGCGGTAAAAAGCGGACAAATGCTTACGATTACGCTAACGTTTGAAGCGTTGGTAAAGTGAATCGCGATGTTCTCTGTAAGCTGATACAAGACAACGCCGGAAAGCCCCGCAAGCGCAAAGAAAATGTTGTCCCGCATTTGAATCTTTTCCAGCTTGGGCCTCAAAAGCCAAAGAAAAAGATAGGCCGTCAAAAACCTGTAAAAAAGAATTTCAAGCGAAGAAAAATCCTTAAGCAAATATTTTGTGTTTACAAAAGTTATTCCCCAAATAAAAATGGAGGCGGCCGCCAAAAGCAAGCCCCAAACTTTTTGACTCTTTTGATTCATATTCAGAAAGGTATATCACATTTGGGGCTTTGGGTCTATGGGGGAAATCATTCGTCCAAAGATGGCCTGTACCAAGGAAGGCCCAGGGCGCCCTTGTAGATTTTTATGGTAAGTTGGTCTCCGACTTTCTTTTTTTCATAAAGGCCTTTGCCCACGCTGATCTGCTTTTTTTTGCCCTCTGTTTTTGGCCACGAGGCGACGTCAAAATAATACTTTGTGGTCTTTCCGTGCGAAACATTTTGGCCCAGAATCTTTGTGGAAAATGTCTCGGGCTTGGATTTGTCAAAGACGCAGTTTACGGGAAGGATGGCTCCAAAGGCATAAAGGGTTATGAAAAAAAGGACAGAAAGAAATGTCAAAACTTTTGTGGAAGATTTTTTGGGAAGCTCTTTTTCGGCGGGATCCGCGCAAAACAAGAGGATTATTTTTCCAGGCCTTGCAATAAGGAACATACACTTCATATGCCTCATAGAAACCTTTGGCAGAAACACTATCGTACTTTTCTCATCTGGCAAACTCCAGAGCTTTTTTCCGGAATTGGTGCTTGGCTCTCATAAACGGTCTCCTAATATTATTTGATCTTAGGCAGCTTTATTTCTTTTTTGACTTTTTAGATGAAGTTGAAGATTTCTTTGTCTGCTTTTTATCTTCTTTCTTCTCCCCTTCTTCAAGTATCTTTTTCATTGATGGAGTAATATACTCCTTTGGCTCTACATAATTCATTTTTGCCATATTCTACCTCCTTTTATTCCTCCTCATTGCATTATACCACACATTTTTTTATAATTTATGCAAAAAAACATTATAAAAGTGACTATATAGGTGAGCTTGTAAGGCCTTTGTCATCCCCGTCATCCTGAACTTGCTTCAGGATGACGTTTGTTTCGGGATGACACTCGCTTTGGTATGACACTTTCCCACCGTCATCCTGAACTCGATTCAGGATGACACTCGCTTCCGAATGACGCTTTCCCCCAGTCATCCTGAACTTGTTTCAGGATGACGTTTGTTTCAGGATGACACTTCCCCCTTTTACACAGACGGGCCTTCCTGCTATAATGGCTTCATGAAACTTTTAATCGTAATCGACATGCAAAATGACTTTATAGACGGGGCCCTTGGAACAAAAGAGGCTGTGGCGATTGTTCCCAATGTGGCAAAGAAAATCGAAGAATATAAAAAGGCGGGCCAGCCGGTGATTTTTACCCGCGACACCCACCAAGAAAATTACTTGCAAACCCAGGAAGGCAAGAACCTTCCCGTCGTCCATTGCGTCCAGAACAGTGAGGGCTGGGAAATCTCAGGCGCGCTTGATGTGGCTGGCTCAAAGATTTTTGACAAGCCTTCCTTTGGCTCCTTGGACTTGGCAAAGTATGTCGCGGGCCTAGAAGGCTTGGAGCAAATAGAGCTTGTGGGCTTGTGCACAGGAATCTGCGTCATAAGCAACGCCCTGATCCTTAAGGCTCAGGTTCCGGAAGTCCCGGTGGCCGTTGACAGTTCCTGCTGCGCCTGCGTAAGCCCGCAAAGCCATCAAACCGCGCTGGACGCTATGAGGCTTTGCCAGGTAAAGGTCATTTGACGACAAAGCCGTTGATGTCCACGCTCCAAAAGTTTTTTTCGCCGTCGTCCAATATCCTTTGCTTTGCGTAAACGTAAGTCGCGACAATGGTCCAGCCGTTTTCCGTTTTCAACACAAGGGGCTTTTCCGAAACCTTTTCATCATCCTTGTAGCTGTTGTATTCCTCTTCCGGCACTTCCTTTAAAAGCGAAAGCGTTTCTTGGGTCAGGTCGGTCTTCTGCTCGTCGCCCCACTTTATGACTACCTTGTCGTCGCTGTCGTCGCAGTAAGAAATCCTGTACAAACTTGAATACTGGCTTACATCAAAGGCTTGCTTTTTGTCCATTTCAAATTTGTACTTGTAATACTTTCCTTCAACTTCTTTGTCGTAATTGTTTGAATAAGTAAAGCCAAAGGACTTTTCAAAGTCATAGCCTTCGCCGCTCTTTAAAAGCCACAAGGGCTTTTTTACATTTGTTTCTGAAAGTTTTATTTGGTCGTAGGCGCTGACTACCTTTGCCTTTTGCTTTCTTTCAAGCTTTTCATTCGCGGCTTTTGCGTCCACAGTGCCGTCCGCGTTTAAAAGGCCGGCCTCTTTGTAAACCTTTTGGATTATCGCCACTTGGTTTTTGTAGGGAACGTCAACCAAGTTTAGCGGAGTGATTGTCGCAAAAAGGCTTATTAGCGCGAACAAGGGAAAGGCAAGGCTCATCCATTTTCCTTTTTGAACAAAGG
>JAILDQ010000297.1 GCA_024689365.1 Treponema sp.
ATTTACGTTGACGCGATTCGCGGCGTGCCTTTGATTGTTCTTGCCTTTTTCATTTACTTTGGCGTTCCTCAAGGAATGAAAATGATTTTTGAGGATTTTAGGCTGCCCGCGCTTCAAGCTGGAACAATCGCGCTTGCGATGAACTGCGGCGCTTATATGGCGGAAATTTTTCGCGCTGGAATTGAAAGCATCGACAAGGGACAAATGGAAGCCGCCCGTTCTTTGGGCCTTCCATACGGAACCAGCATGCGGCGCGTAATTTTGCCGCAAGCCTTCCGCGTCATGATTCCTTCTATAATCAATCAATTCATCATCACCTTGAAGGACACTTCAATTCTTTCTGTAATCGGTTATCCGGAATTGACCAACACTGGCCGCACAATCGCAGGAAACACTTTCCGCAGTTTGGAAACTTGGGCCATCGTCGGCATTCTTTACATGATTGTAATTGTTACATTGAGCCGCGCGGCAAAGGCGTTGGAACAGAGGATTAAGGCAAATGGAAAATAATTCAGAAATAAAAATTCACGTAGAAAATTTAAAGAAAACTTTTGGCAAGCTTGAGGTTTTAAAGGACATCAACATTGACATTAAGCAAGGAGAAGTGCTTGTAGTAATCGGCCCGAGCGGCTCAG
The DNA here is from genome assembly GCA_024689365.1 of Treponema sp. Taxonomy (GTDB): domain Bacteria; phylum Spirochaetota; class Spirochaetia; order Treponematales; family Treponemataceae; genus Treponema_D. The sequence continues at coordinate 636 of JAILDQ010000297.1, forward strand.
GCAAGTCAACTTTCTTGCGTTGCCTCAACCGTTTGGAAACTGCCACCAGCGGAAAAATTTTCGTTAACGGCGAAAACATCAGCGATAAAAAGGTGAACATAAACAAGGCTCGCGAAAACATTGGAATGGTTTTTCAGCACTTCAACTTGTTTCCAAATATGACGGTTTTGCAAAACGTAACGCTCGCTCCGACCGAGCTTAAAAAAATGTCAAAGGAAGAAGCCCAAGAAACGGGAATGAAATTGTTGCAGCGAGTCGGGCTTGATTCAAAAGCCCACAGTTATCCCCAGCAACTTTCCGGCGGACAAAAGCAGCGCGTAGCGATTGCCCGAGCGCTCGCGATGAATCCTTCCATAATGCTCTTTGACGAACCGACCAGCGCGCTTGACCCGGAAATGGTAGGCGAAGTTCTTGCGGTTATGAAAGAGCTTGCAAAAGGCGGAATGACAATGATTGTCGTTACCCACGAAATGGGTTTTGCCCGAGAAGTCGCCGACCGCATAGTTTTTATGGACGGCGGTTATATTATTGAAGAAGGAAGTCCAGAAGAAATTTTGAAGAATCCAAAGCAAGAACGAACGATTAGTTTCTTGAACAAAGTTTTGTGAGGCGAACGTGAAAAAAATTATTACGATAAGCAGAGAATTTGGAGCGGGCGGCGGAGAGATTGGAAACCGCATAGCTGACGAATTGGGCTACGATTACTGCGACAAGGAATTGATTTTGCGCGCGGCCCGCGACGCTAACATGGACATTGGACAAACGCTTACCCTTGACGAGCGTCCGCCCCTTATTTTTGGATTCACCCAAAGCTTGTTCGACATGTACAGCGCGCCTTTTGACGAACGGCTTTTTGAAGCGCAAAAACAAATCATACGCAAATTGGGCGAGCGCGGAAAGTGCGTTATTGTAGGCCGCAACGCCAACAGCATACTTTCGGCCTTTGACAATTCGTTGCACGTATTTGTTCATGCCGACCAATACTGGAGGGCGGCGCGCCTAAAAAAAGAAAAGATGCCTGAAAAAACCGAAAAGGAAATTTTGGACGACATTAAAATTGTAGACAAACGCCGCCAAAAATATTGTTCGCATTACACCAACACAGAATTTGGCGTAAGCAAATATTACGATTTGTGCCTTTCAACTTCCTCGCTCGGAATAGAAAAGTGCGTTCAGATTATTTTGGACATTGCGCGGGGCTAAAAGCGTGCGGAAGTAAAATTGCCGGGGCAAGCCCGGCAATGGCAACTAGTCAAGAGCCACAAAAGCGTTGCTCTTGTCGATATTCAACGTTGTCGTTTCTATTGGAACAGTGACCGTAAAGTAATTGGTCTTTGTCGGGTGCGCCTCAATTATGGGATAGGGAAGAGTAGAAGCAGGGGTTGTTGTCGCGCTTACTCCAACCAAACTAAATTTATTTCCATTAGCAGGAATCGCTTCAAAGGTGATGACGGCATATTTCTTTTCGGAGTCAGCGTATTTTCTTGGCTCTTGCTGATCCCTTTCAGCAATGTCCCCTTTGTCTCCAGATCCATATATTTTCACACCGATGTTACTAAGCTTTGTATATTCCTCAGCTTCCCTCTGTATTCTGGCGGCTTCCATATAAGCCGCGACAACTTGAGAATTGTCCTCGCCAGCGCCGCAAGAAATAAAAAGTCCAAGGCACAAGGCGCTCGAAACGGCAAGCGCCGCTAAAACAACAGTAATTTTCT
>JAILDQ010000305.1 GCA_024689365.1 Treponema sp.
TCAAACAAAATTAGGAAGGGGCCGTCGTTGTCGCCCTTGTAGGCGTCAAACCCAAGCCTAATTTCTGAAGCGTTTTTGTTCAAAACAAATTCCACGGGCACATCGATGGCGCCGGCCGGAATATCTCCTATTTGGACTGACTGCGACATATTCGCGTATCCGCCTTTAGCATCCTCCGTAACACTCAATTGAAGAGTGTTTATGCCATAGACATTGTCTCCCTTAAGCGTAAACTGAATAACGTCGCCTTTTTGCGGCTTGGCGCTCAAAATGTCGCTGAGGGGAATGTGGCAATAGTAGGAATCCCCGTCGTCGGCCGCGGCAAAGCGAACCTTTGTCAAGTCAACGGTGACGACCTTTCCAAGCGGCTCGTTGGTGGCGGTGACTTTCTTGATGTAAATCTTGATTCCAGGAAGCCAGTTCCAGTCCTTGTCGGCGACGGCGACGCCTAAGCGCTCGCAAATCGTTTTGTCGGCGGGGCGAATGTCGCACTTTCCGTCAACATATCCGTAGTCATAAAATTTGTTTGTCGCGCCGTAAACAAAAGTTTGATAGGCGGAGATTTTTTTAGAAATGCCGCTGATGCAAACCGTGCTGCTTTTGGGAGCGTTGTGGTTTTCGTTTTCTTCGCCGTAGTAGGTGTTGATGTAAAGATTTGCGATTTTGGCGCCATCGGGGCTTGAGCATTCATAGGTGACGTACTTGTAGCCTGCAAAGTCAACGGGCTTGTCCAATTCCAACGAGGCAAGGCCTTCGCCGTCAGTGGTCAAAAGCGTTCCGTTGGCTTCGGGCGAAACATAAATGTCTTTTGTTTTGGGAGCGGCGTAAAGGCTGGCCGCGGCAAAGGCCAAGCAAAGCGCGCCCAAGAATATTTTATTGTTCTTTTTCATAATTTTCTCCTTAAGCTTTTTCTCTTACTTTGAATAAATCAAGTAGGGGCCTTTGAACTCGCTTTCGTCTTCAAAGGTGAAGATTTCGAGCGTCATTTTTGAACCGTTTTTTAGAATCGGCAAGTCAATAGTGTCGTTGACTTTTTGGCCTTTCGCGAATCCGCGACCATTCCATTCACCTGAAACTTGCTGCCATTCTCCTGAATCGTCAAAAACTCTCGCTTGGAAATTGCCCAAGTCGTAGGCGTTTGTCCCCTTTAGTTTAAGCTGAACGATGTCGCCGGCTTTTGGGCTCGTTCCCAATGTTTCTTGAAGGTCCGCCCAATAAGCGTAGTGCTTGCTTCCGTCGTCCCATGTGACTGAATTGTTGATTGCACAGAAACGAGCCTTGCTATAGTCAATCACATGCAATTGGCCAATCGCGTTGTTTGTGGCGGTCACTTTCTTTACGAAAATTTTTATGTTCGGAATGTTCTTCCAGTTTGCGTCATAAACGCCTATGCCAAAATGGTCGGCGGCAGCCTTTTCCGGGTTTCTGTAAATTTTCTTTCCGTTTTCCCAATGCTCGTAGCACATTATGGAACTGTAAATCACGCCTTGATAAAGAGCGGGTTTTTTTTGGATGCCGTAAATTCTAATTTTTGCCGACTCATCCCAATCATAGTCTTCGTTTTCTTCTGGAACAAAGTTAAAGTATAAGTCAATGTGCGAGAATTTTTTTCCGTCGGGGCTGGAACATTCAACTTGCAAATACTTGTAGCCGGAAAGATCAACTTCCTCTCCAAAGTCCACTTGAGCCCAGCCGTTTGCGTCTGTTGTCACCAACATTCCGTTTTTTTCTTTGGCAACCCAAATGTCTTTTGGCGCCTTTGCTTTTGGGGCGGCGTAAAGGCTGGCCGCCAAGAGCGACAAGCAAGCCGCGCAAAAAAGAGCGCGTCCAATTTTTTTCATAAATTCCTCCATAGTTAATTATATATGAAAAATGATATATGCTTATATCCGAAAAGTCAATAAAAATATTTTTATATATGAAATATAATATAGTGTTATATAATTTAGATAATATAGTTATGCAAGAATTATGACTTTGGAAAAGACTGTAATAGACAACATCAAGAGAATCCGCAAAGAAAAGGGCATTACGCAGGAACAGCTGGCGGAAGCGTGCAACACGGCTACCAGTTACATAGGGCTTATGGAAATTTACAGAAATGTTCCAAAACTTTCCACAATTGAGAGAATCGCCGCGGCGCTTGGCGTTGAACCGCAGGTCCTTTTTCAAAAACGGGAAAAGGATTCGCCGACAGAACGAAAGATAAAGGCTATAAAGAACACCGTCATGCAGTCGGTCGAAAAGGAATTGATGCGAGCCTTGCGCGAGGAGCTTTATTAAGCGCTCCGTTCGTTTATAGTTAAAATAATATACTTTTATATCAAAATTTATTTTTTTCTCTTGCGCGTTTTGCTCTTGCCGAGTTATAATTAAGGCGGAGAAAAACGTGGATCAAAAAATTAAATTTCCAATTGCGTTAAAGCATATTTTACTGTTTTCATTCCTTATCATTCTTGTCTTGGGTTTGACGACCTTTCTTGTTTCCACGCTTGTTCGCGGCGACGACAGGCGCAAGGCCGAAGAAAACAACCACACGATTAACGCCAGGACCGCGCAAACCGTTCAGCAGACTTTTACAAACGCTCAAAAGAATTCCTACATACTGTTTGACGCTTTTTCAAAAATTAAGGAACCGGCCAAAAAAGGAGGCCAAGCAAGCCAAGAGGTCCGAGCTTCATTGATTGCGGATTTTTTTAGGGTCAACGACGACATAATTTTTGTTTCCAGCCCTGACACAAACTTAAAAGTGAACCCATCGTTCAAAGAAAAAATCGGAGGAGCGGCCGGCGAAAAAAAACTTTC
>JAILDQ010000244.1 GCA_024689365.1 Treponema sp.
CCTTTTGCCGTCCCCGGCTTTAATGCAGGGAGTCAAAGAGCGCTTTTGCAAAAGGAAAAATTTTTTTGTCCACGATTCCTTTGGCGACACAAGCGGCCTAAAAGGCCAGTTTGATTACGCCGCAATCAATTTGGAAAATCACCAGGAATGGTCACTTGACGCGCCCTCGGCTTTTTTTGGCCTTGTAAATCCCGCGCTCCAATCGCTAAAAAAAGGCGGAAAGCTTTTGATTTCCCTTCCGGCATTTAAAATTCCTGAATTAAAGGAACTCCTTTGCCAATTGGCTTCATTTAAAATGCAAGCCTTTGACCCCTTTGGAATGGGCCTTTGCCTGCTTGAAGCCGCGTTTGACGGAAGTCTTACCCAAGAGTCTGAATTGGATTGGTCGGCATATAAAATGAAGGGCTTTTTTCGTTCGCCCTTGTTGGATTCAAAATGGATTAGGAATAACGACATTCCATTTTTTTCTGAATCTGTAAAAGAGCAGGATTTTGACAAGGTTCAGGCGGTGAAGAAAATTCAAATCGGCCTCTTGCAAAAATTGGCGCAAGTCTGCGAGGAAAACGGCCTGACCCTTTATCCGATTTACGGAAGCCTGCTTGGCCTTATGCGCGGCGGACGCTTTATCGACGGCGACGACGACATTGACGTCGCCCTTATGCGGGAGGACTACGACAAACTTTTGTCTTTAAAGGACGCCTTTTCTGGAGAGTGTTTTTTGCAGACTCCGCAAAACGACAATTGCTTCTTTGGCGGATACGCAAAACTTAGGAATTCAAACACTTCCTCTATAAATCCCCAAAATTGGTGGGTTGACTGCAACGAAGGAATTTCAATAGACATATTTCCAATCGACAAGGCTTTCTCCAAAAATGGAAACGAAAAACGCAGGCTAAGGAAAATCCGCTTTTTGCAAAGGCTCTTGTACGCCTATTCATACGGTTATTTTAGGGATTTTTCCGACATGAAGCTTTTAAAATGGAAGGCCCACAAATATTTGGGAAAGCTTTTAAATCGTAAAAAAGTATTGGAAAAGTTTGAATCCCTTTTAAAGGCTGGCGACTCAAAATCCAAGCTTTCGATTTACACCCATTACAAAAACGGCCAGATAAAGGGACAATCGTATTTTTCCGCGGAGGACTTTAAGAAAAACGTCAAGCTGGACTTTGAAGGCACGAGCGTAAGCCTTCCTTGCGGCTGGAAAAATATTTTGCAAGAGCGCTACGGAGAGTCCTTTATGGACCTTCCTCAATTCAACGAATGGAAATTTAGGCACGGCTTTTACGACGCAAAGAAGCCTTATTCTTATTGGAAGAATCGCTTTAGCGGTTTAAAAAATCCTGGCGGAATAAAGGAAGATGTGATTGTTTTTGGAGACGGCTCGATTTTCAAAGCCTTACTTTCATATTACAAAAGCCGCGTGAAAATTCCTTGCATGGTTCTTTTGCCCGGCGAAGAAAAAACGGAAAAAAGCATTTTGGGAGTTCCGCTTCTTACTTTTGAAGAATTCAAAGAAATGAATCTTTCGGCCGGCTCCTATAGGGGAGTGATTTGCTCTGGCGACCCCATGGCCGCCGACGCGCTTCTTGAAAAAAATTCTTTGCCCAACCTTTACATTTTTTGGTATGACAGAAACTGGATGCTCTTTGCCAACCAAAGCGCGGTTTGGAAAGCGATAAGAAATTTAATATGATTTGTTATTAACAAATCTTTTGATTATTTTTTTAATGCGCGCTATAATATTCGTATGAAAAAAATCGTGACTTTTGGCGAGATTATGTTGCGCTTGGCGCCTTTTGGATATTCTAGGCTTTTGCAGGAGCCAAAGCTTGAGGCTACTTTTGGCGGGGCGGAGGCGAACGTCGCTGTTTCGCTTGCTAATTTTGGAATGGATTCAACTTATGTCACAAAGCTTCCGCAAAATCCGATTGGAAAAGCCGCGCTTTCTGAGTTGAGAAAATTTGGCGTGGACGTTTCTTCTGTCGCTTTTGGAGGCGAGCGTCTTGGCGTTTACTATCTAGAAAAGGGAGCGAGCCAAAGGCCAAGCCTTTGCGTTTACGACAGAAAGGGCTCTTCAATTTCTGAAGCGGCCTCAAGCGATTTTGACTGGCCCAAAATTTTTAAAGGGGCCGCAGCCTTCCATTTTACAGGAGTGACCCCCGCGCTTTCAAAGTCTACGGCCGCCATTTGCCTTGAAGCGGCAAAGGCTGCGAAGAAAATGGGCTTGACTGTTTTTTGCGATCTTAATTATAGAAAAAAATTGTGGACAAAAGCGCAAGCAAAAAAAACTATGACGGAACTTTGCAAGTATGTAGACGTTTGCCTTTTGAACGAAGAGGACGCAAGCAATGTCTTTGGAATCAAGGCCGCATCTTCAAATGTCAATCAAGGAAAACTCAACTCTCAAGGCTATCAAGAAGTCGCAAAGGAATTATGCAAGCGCTTTAACTTTAAGGCCGTCGCCATAAGCCAGCGCGAGTCATATTCAGCAAGCAAAAACGGCTGGTCAGGAATTTTTTATGACGGAAAAAGCTTTTATTCCTCAAAAAAATACGACCTGCTCTTGGTCGAGCGCGTTGGAGGCGGCGACGCCTTTGCCGCAGGAATCATTTATTCAATGCTGAACAAAGCTTCTCCGCAAAAAACAATTGACTTTGCCGCCGCCGCTAGCGCCCTAAAGCAAACAATCGAAGGCGACTTTAACCGCGTGACCGTCGAAGAAGTGGAACGCCTTTCAAACGGCGACACCTCCGGCCGCGTGTTACGATAAAAA
>JAILDQ010000317.1 GCA_024689365.1 Treponema sp.
CTTTGCGCCTCCGATGTAGGAAAAACTGTAATATTGAACGGCTGGGTTCACCGCACGCGCGAACTTGGCGGATTGACCTTTATTTTGCTTCGCGACCGTTACGGCGTGACCCAAATCGTTGTCGGCGACAAGGCTAGCGACGATGTCAAGAAAATCGCTTCTTCATTAAAGAGCGAATATTGCGTTGCCGTTAAGGGAACTGTCGCCGCCCGTCAAGAAAAAGACATCAACAAGGAAATGGCCACAGGCGCGGTAGAAGTTGAAGCCGACGAAATTGAAATCTTTACGACCAGCGAGCCGCTTCCATTTGCCATTGACGAAGTTCGCCAAAAGGACGGAACTCTTGTAATTCCAAACGAAGACCTGCGCCTTAAGTACCGCTACTTGGACTTGCGCCGCGAGCCGATGAAGAACAACATCATCTTGCGCTCAAAGGTCACTTTCGCCACCCGCGAATATTTGACCAAGCAAGGCTTTTTGGAAATCGAAACTCCAACATTCATCAAGTCTACTCCGGAAGGCGCCCGCGACTATTTGGTTCCAAGCCGCGTTCATCCTGGAAAATTTTATTCACTTCCGCAGAGCCCCCAGCTTTACAAGCAGCTTTTGATGGTCTCTGGCTTTGACAAGTATTTCCAAATCGCCCGCTGCTATCGTGACGAAGACGCCCGCGGCGACCGCCAGCCGGAATTCACTCAGATTGATATGGAAATGTCCTTTACCAACCGCGAGGAAGTTCTTTCAACTACAGAAGGAATGATGGGCTACATTTTCAAGCAAACCTTGAACTACGACTTGCCCGCGAAATTTGACCGCATCACTTGGGACGACGCCTTTAACCTTTACGGAAGCGACAAGCCCGACTTGCGCTTTGACCTTAAAATTCAAGACGCGGCCTTTATGGCGAGCTTGAGCGACTTTAACGCTTTTAAGGCTGGAGCCGCCAACGCTGGAATGGACGTTGAGCGCCACAAGAGAAGCGGCTTAAAAGCTTTGGCTGTGAAAAACGTCGCCGACAAATACTCGCGCAAAATGATCGAGGAATTGGAAAGCGTCGCGAAGAAGTACAAGGCAAAAGGCTTGGCTTGGATGAAGGTTAACGCCGAAGGAAAATTTGAAGGCGGAGTTTCTAAATTTTTCGCTGGAAAAGAGGATGAGATTTGCTCAAAGTTGAACGCCCAAAAGAACGACCTTTTGCTTTTTGTAAGCGACGAAAAATGGCAGGTTGCCTGCGTTTCTTTGGGAGCGGTCAGAAAGCAGTTGGGAAAAGACTTGAACCTTTACAATCCCGCCGATGAATTCCACTTTGCTTGGATCATCGACTTTCCTTACTTTGCTTGGAACGAAGACGAGAATCATTGGGAGACAGAGCACCACATGTTCACTCTTCCGCAAAAAAAATATTGGGACACTTTGGAATCGGATCCGGGCGCCGTCAAGGGCGACCTTTACGACTTGGTTTTGAACGGCTACGAATTGGCTTCCGGTTCAATGCGTATCAACGACCCGGCCTTGCAGCAACGCATTTTCAAAATCGTCGGCTACTCGCAAGAACGCGCCGACAAGGCCTTTGGCTTTTTGGTTCAAGCCTTTAAGTTTGGAGCGCCGCCGCACGGAGGAATCGCTCCTGGCCTTGACCGCCTTGTAATGCTCATGCGCCACGAGGAAAGCATTCACGAAGTTATCGCTTTCCCAAAAAACAATTTGGCCATGTCGCCGATGGACGAATGCCCAAGCCCGGTAGACGAACAGCAGTTAAAAGATTTGCACATTACTGTTACAGACAAAGAAGAGTAGAAGAATGCAAGACTATAAAAAAGAATTCATAGACTTTATGCTTGAATGCCAAGTTCTAAAATTTGGAAGCTTTACGCTGAAAAGCGGACGTCATTCTCCATTTTTTATGAACGCCGGCGCTTATGTGACCGGCGACCAATTGCGCCGCTTGGGCCAATATTACGCAAAGGCGATTCACGAAAACTTTGGAGATGACTTTGACGTTTTGTTTGGGCCGGCCTACAAGGGCATTCCTTTGAGCGTCGCGGCTTCAATCGCTTACAGCGAATTGTACGGAAAAGAAATTCGCTATTGCTCAAACCGCAAGGAAATCAAAGACCACGGCGACGCGGGCATTTTGCTTGGAAGCCCCTTAAAGGACGGCGACAAGGTTGTAATCATTGAAGACGTTACTACAAGCGGCGCTTCGATTGAAGAAACTTTTCCGATTATCAAAGCGCAGGGCGACATAAAAATCGTTGGCGAAATCGTTTCGTTAAACAGAATGGAAAAGGCCAAGGATTCCGAAAAGTCCGCTCTTGACGTGATAAAAGAAAAGTATGGCTTTGCCACAGCCGCGATTGTTTCGATGAAAGACGTTATCGAACGCCTTTGGAAAGAAGACGGAAGCGGCGTGATTACAAATGAACTGAAAAAAGAATTGGACGACTATTATGCCGAATGGGGCGCCAAGTAAATACGCTCAAAAATACCGGGAAATTCTTTGCAAGGAATTTCCCGATTTTTTAAATAAATACCTTTCGTTAAAAATCCTTACACGCTTAAAGGGAATCGGTCTTTTGTGCGGAACTGATTGGACGCCGCTTTTTCACAACCGCTTTTATTATTCGCGCTTTGACCATTCGTTGAATTGCGCTTTGATTGTGTGGAATTGGACGCGCGACAAAAAAAAGGCCTTGGCCGCGCTCTTGCATGACGTTTCAACTCCGGCCTTTAGCCATGTAATCGACTTTAAAAACGGCGACGCCCTAAAGCAAGAGTCTACCGAAAACAAAAACGCGGCGATGATTCATGCAGACAAAGACTTGGCCGCTCTCTTGGCGCAGGACGGGCTTCTTCCAAGCGACGTTGACGACTACCATAAGTTTTCCATTTGCGACAACGAGGTTCCGCAACTTTCCGCCGACCGTTTGGAGTATATGTTTCCCAGCGGCGCGGCTTTGGAAGCTTGGTTTTCCATTAGGGATGTAAAGCGCTTTTACAATGACTTGCTTTTGGCAAAAGATGAAAACGGCCGCGACGAGTTTGCCTTTAAGACAAAAAGGATTGCGTACAAATACTACAAGCGAATTTTACGGATCGGCTATTTTCTTCAAAAGAACAAGGACAAAATCGCGATGGAGTTGATGGCCCAGGTTGTGAACGCGGCCATAGAATGCGGCGCCTTAACGGAAGATGAGCTTTGGCTTTTGAGCGAACGGGAAATTATCGAGCGCTGGGACGGAATGCTTGATGAGTCTTTTGGCCAAGAAGAAAATTGTTCGCAAGGCCAAGACGCGCGGCGCGATTTTTTGCGCCTCTACAAAACTTATCGTACTATGAAAAAAGTTTCCGGAAGCGACTCTCCGCTTGAAGGATATTTTTGCGTGAAGCTTACTGTAAAGCGCAGGTACATAAATCCTTTGGTCATGACAAAAGACGGAGCCAAACGAATCGCTGAACTTTCAAAGCGCGCTCAAAAAGAAAAAGAAAAATTCCTGGCTTGGAACGACACGCCTTACGCTTGCGTCAAATTGGCTGACTTGTAAAAAAAACTTCTTTTTGACAAAGGCCCTTCATTTCGTTAAAATTGAATTATGGAACTTTACATCGTTCGTCACGGACAAACCCCTTGGAACGCTCTTGGAAAATTGCAAGGCCGGACAGACATTGAACTGAATCAAAATGGAATTGCCGCCGCAAAGGCTTTGGGCGAACAATTGAAAGACGTTCGCTTTGACAAAATTTTTTCGTCGCCGTTAAAGCGAGCGGTATGCACGGCAAAATTAATTTGCGGCTCGGATGATTCCGTTTCGCGAGATGTTCCAATACAAACCGACGAGCGCTTGATAGAAATGTCCTTTGGGATAGGCGAGGGAAAGCTTTTTGACGAATGGTTTTCTGAACAAAGCCCTTACCGATTTTTCTTTACCGAGCCGGAAAAATTTCCTCGCGCCCCTCAAGGTGAAAATTTTCAAGACGTTTGCGACAGGACAAAAGATTTTATTCAGGAAAAAATCGAGCCCCTTTGCGGAAGCGCTCAACGAATTATGATTGTGGCGCACGGCGCTTTGAACAAGGGCATAATGTGCTACCTACAAAATCACGACGTAAAAGATTATTGGCTTAACGGCTTGCAAAAAAATTGCCAGGCCAGCGTCTTTGACTACGACGGAAGCCGTTGGTCAACGATTAAGGCCTAGCAATTTTTTTGCTTTTTTACCAAATCAACAAATCCAACTTGTAAACGCCAGGCCTGATTCTGTAACGCTCAAGCGTGTCAGGTCCGCAAGCGCCTGTTCCAACGCCTCTCATCGCAGCGTCGATGTTCAAAAGCCAATGAGGATTTTTTTCTAGCTTGGTCAAGTCAATCAATTCTGACATGTGCTCCTTTTTGAACAAGTCTTCGGCGCTGTATTTCAAGACGCTAAAGGTAAAGGGCTTTTTGCTTTGAACGTGAAGGCGCTTTTTTCCAGACATAAACTCAAGGTAAAAGCAATTGTCGCGGCTTCCGTTTTCTTGCGGAACGATATAAGGCGTTTCCATTTCTGCGATTTTCTTTGAATGCAGCGCTAGAATCGCCGAAGCGTTTCGGTCGGAATAAGATTCGTGCGGACCGTTTCCGTACCATGAAACGTCGCTGAAGTCCGCGCTGATTGGAAGAGTTATTCCGACGCGAGGATATTCGGCAAGGGATTTCTTTAGGTTGAAGGTGATTGACAATTGCAGCGCGGACTTTTTGTCGGGCGAGAGAGCGCTTTTTGTTTGAATGGAATAAGTTCCGAAAGACTTTTTTTCCAAAGCGTCGTTCGGCGACAAAAGCTCAAATTTATTTTTTCCGATCTCATTGACTTGCATGCGGTCAAGGCCCGAGTTGAGCCAAGAGCGCGTTGGCTTTTGGAAAAAGCACCAAGGGTTTGTTCCGTCGTTGAGGTGGCAAAGCTCGCGCTTGACTCCTTCATTTTCAATCATGGCGCGCCAGAGCTGCGGCTTTATTTCTTTTACAAGCCCCTTAAGCTCTTCTTCTGCCGCAAATGTTTCTTTGTGTTTGTCGTTGGAGGCGGCGGCAAAATCTTGCAAGTCGTCCGCGCGTTTGATTGCAAAAAGCTCTTGGCGAACAAGGTCGCCTTTTTTTGCAAAGGGAGTGTCTTTTGAGTAAACGAATTGGACGCGCAAAGAAATATCCTGATCATTTTTTGCCGCCGCCGCAAATTGCGGTAAAGAAGTGATTTGAATTTCCGTCTTTTGTCCCGGGAGAATTTTTGGCATTTTAATTACGGCGCTTTTTATTTCGCGTCCGTTTGACAAAAATCCGCACTTCATTTCAAGGTCGTTCAAGTCGCTAAAATCTCGGCGGTTTTCAATTTCAAAAATTCCTTGCTCAGCGTGAATCGCGTTGAGCCGGACAGGCGCAAATAAGTAGCGGCATTCTTCCATCGCTGGTTTTGGAGTCTGGTCAGGGAAATTAATTCCGTTCAAGCAAAAATCGTAGTCGCTCGGCTTGTCGCCAAAATCTCCGCCGTACTTCCAATATTTCCCGCCTTGAGGATTTCCGTTCTTTCCCGCTGGAAGAGTGGCCGCGATTCCTTGGTCGATCCAATCCCAAATAAAGCCGCCCTGCAAGCCTGGAGTGTTTTCAATCGCCTTCCAATAATCGGCAAGGCTTCCGTTCGCGTTTCCCATCGCGTGGGAATATTCGCACATGATTATCGGCCTGTAGTCTTCGCGCTCCTTTGCGTATTGAACGATTAAGTCAATTTCTGGATACATCGGCGAAATCAAGTCGGTCAAGCCTTTTCCGTTTGAAAGCGCGTCAAGGTCAAAGCCTCCTTGATGGAAGATTGGACGAACAAAGCCTTCGTAGTGAACCAAGCGGGTTTTGTCAACCGCTCTGAGCCAAGCCGCGTTGGCCACATGGTTTTGTCCGTTTCCGCTTTCGTTACCCAACGACCAACCGATGATGCAAGCGTGGTTTTTGTCGCGGCGGAACATTCTTTGAACTCGAGCGGCGTAAGCGTAAGCCCATGAATCGTCTCGGCTCATCGCGTCGTAATAGCAATGGTTTTCTATATTCGCTTCGTCAAGAATGTAGATTCCGTAACGGTCGCACAATTCGTACCAACGTTCGTCGTCGGGATAGTGGCAAGTTCTCACCGCGTTAAAATTGTATGACTTTAGCGTTTTTATGTCGCGAAGCATTTCGCTTGTTAAAAGCGTTTTTCCGTTCGTCTCGCTGTGTTCGTGGCGATTAACTCCATGAATGTAAACCGCTTTTCCGTTCAGCAAAAGCTTTCTGTCTTTTACTTCAACGCTTTTAAATCCTACAGTAAAGGCCACGGATTCAATCTCTTGCTCTGCCTTTGATTTTTCGTCAACTTGGCAAAGGGTCGCGCTTACGATGTAAAGGGAAGGGGATTCGCTTGACCAAAGGTTTGGATTCTTGATTTTGATGTCGGCTCGAATTTCGTTCAGCGTTTCGCGGTAGTCAAGCGAGGAAAGCGCGAAGCCTTCGGCGACTTTTTTTCCTGCGTTCGCTTTTGAAGGCGTGCCCCTCATTTCATACACTGAATATTTTGCGCCGATTTTAATTTGGCTCAATTCCGCCAAATCCAAAATTTCGTCGTCGAATTTTTTTGGTTGGCTCAAGGCGACTTCAATTCTCAAAGGAATCAGGCCTTGCGCGCTTTTTGCGCTTTTATCGATTTGCGTCAAAGCTTTCACGTCTTTTATGTAAATGCTTTCCGTTGAATAAAGGTAAACGCTTCGATGAATTCCGCCAAACCACCATTGGTCTTGGTCTTCAACAAAAGAAGCGTCGCTGTATCGAATCACTTTTATGCAAAGAAGGGCCTTGCAAGAACTTCCCTTCCATTCCAGAAAATCGCTTATGTCAAACTCGCATGGAAGCCTTGTGTCTTTTGACGCTCCGCAAAATTTTCCGTTGACGTAAATTTCAGCGACGCTTTCGGCGCTTCCAATATGAAGGACGATTCTTCTTTCTTTCCAAGCTGAAGGAATGTCTACCGCCAGACGGTAAAGGCCTGTCGGATTTTTCTTTGGAACAAAGGGCGGCATGCTTGTCCAAGGCATTTGCACGTTCGTGTAATGGGGATAGTCTCCCGTGTCCTGAAGCGTCCATGTTCCGGGAACTTCGATTTGCCGCCAATTGCTGTCGTTGAAATTTTTTTGCGTCCAATCTCGGTATAGGGAATTTTCGTCTGCGTCCGCGCTTTGCTGCAATAGGAATTTCCATTTTCCGTCAAGGCTTTTTGCGAATTCGCTTTTTGTGAAAGAAATGTTTTCAGGTCCCGCCGCGCATTCTTCGACGGCTTTTTTTTCAGAGGAAAAAGGAATGAGAGGGCTTCTCATTGGCAATCGGTTGATTTCTTGTATTTCTGGCTTTTGGTGAATTTTGAGCATCGCGCTTCTCCTTTTATAAAATATTGCTTTAAGTATACACCATCTTAAAAAAAATGCTTGGGATAAAAATACTAGGACAAATATCTGTTTCTTTTTTTAAATTCAGATTTACAATTTTTATCAAGAAGTCGAAAGACAAATGCGTTTTTTCATAAATAACGGAGGTCATATTATGATGAAAAAATTCCTAAAAGTCGGAATGTTGGCCACTCTTGTCGCCAGCATGTTTTTGAGCGGTTGTTCAAAAAAAGAAGCCGCAAAAGCTGCCGATCCTAACGCGCCTGTAACCTTGACTGTATGGTG
>JAILDQ010000323.1 GCA_024689365.1 Treponema sp.
GCGGCTATTTTGCCGGTTGTACTCGGCGTATTGAAAAATCCAATTGTCATCATAACGGCGGCGGTAATCATTCTTTACCTGAACTTTGTCTTTTTTGTCGCGCGTTATGTAAAAAAGCCGCCGCGTCCAAAGAGGAAAAAAATCGCCGCGCCCCCGCCCGCCAAAAAGGAAGGCGGGGATGAAGGCTCAGGGGATGCCGGCGCGGAGGGCTAAAAATATATTTTTGCGCCGCAAGAGCGTTCTTCCACAAAAAGCCCGCGTTATAAACAGAGCCGCTTTTTTCAAGCTCTTCCAAGATTTCCTTTATGTCGCTTGAATCCCACACGTTGACGCCAAAAATTCTTTTGTCCGCCGCGTTGAATTTTTCCATCGCCAATTTTATCACTTGATCCTTGTTGTAAAAATTTTGGTTTTTCCTTATGAACTTGTGAACCAATCTTGCGTCCGCCGCGTCAAAAACATTTGGCGGCCTGAAATTTTTCCCTTGCGCTTTTTTTGAATCGCAAATGTCGCAACCTGAACAAATCGCCTGTTCGCCGCCAAGCGCGTTTAGAAGAACTTGCCTTCGGCAGCTTTTGCTTTGCGCGAATTTTTTCAGGACGTACTCGCGGCTGTTTTTTGGAAACTTTTCAAAAGCGACGGAATCTTCCCGGCTCCAAAGCAAAATCGCCTTGGAAATTTTTTTGTCGCGGCCTCCTCTTCCCGCTTCTTGAATGTAACTTTCCGCCGTCGGGCTTGCCTCCAAATGAATCACGGTTCTAATATCGGCCTTGTCAACGCCCATCCCAAACGCGCAAGTGCAGCAGAGAATTCCGTCGCTCTTTGGAAAGAACCATTTTTCAACGGCGGTCTTTTCATCGCGGCTCAAGCCCGCGTGGTAAAATCGAACTTTGTCGCGGCCAATGCATTCAGACAACTCGCGGGCCATGTCTTCGCTTTTGGCTCGGGTTCCGCAAAAAACAAGCATGGGCTTTTTTTCAATCGCGGCAAGGCGGCAGACCGCCTTTTTCTTTGACCAAGCCATCACGACCGAATAATGAATGTTGGGCCTGTCGCTTTCGCCGCGAACAACATGGGCTTTTCCGCCGAACAAAACTTGGCTGACCCTTTCCAAAACGGGCGGCGACGCAGTAGCGGTAAAGGCGGTCACAAGGCTTACGCCCAACTCGGCGATTATTGTTCCCAGCGTCAAATAGGCGGGCCTAAAAGAATCTCCCCATTCCGCGACGCAGTGGGCTTCGTCAATCGCGATGTGGCTGATTTTCTGAGCCTTTAAACGCGCCAAAAGGCTTTTGCTTTGCAAAACTTCTGGATTGGCCAAAATAATTTTGGCTCCCCTTTTTAGCCGCAAAAAATTTTCTTCGCGCTCTTCTGGGCTTTGGCCGCCCCGAAAAACCGCGCATTCAATTCCATTTTCTTCAAGGCGGCGCTTTTGGTCGGCCATCAAAGCAAGGAGAGGATAAAAGATAAGGGTTGGCCCCGGAAGCAAAACCGCGGGCAACAAAAAACATAGGGATTTTCCGGCGCCGGTGGGAAGCAAAACTATTTGGCGGCCGAGGCAAAAAATGTCGGTCAAGTCGCCGCCGTCTTTTTGGCCTTGAAGCCCCTCTTGGTTTTGTTTGTCCAAGTCAAAAGAAGCGTCAAGAATGTTTCCGATTACGAGCCTTTGCCAGGGAAAAAGATGCTTTATTCCAAAAACATTTTTTGCCACGGACAAAACTTCGTCGTCGGCTTCGGTTGATTCGGCCTCAAAAATTTTCCCCCGCAATTCCTCGGGAAAAAAGTCCCGCTCCTTTGCGGAGTCTTTTTCATTGATTTTTTCCATCACATATAAGATAGAAATTTTTGCTAATATTTTGCGCTTATTTTAAGAAAAAAAGATTTTTTTTTGAAAAATTTTTCGCCGGCCCCAAGTCTTAGTCTTGCATGCATTTTCCGCAAGAGCCCGCAGTTTTGGTCTTGCAAACATTCCCAGCCGCAGTCTTAGGCTTGCAAAAAAATCTGGGCTAAAAAGAAATCGTTCGCAAGCCTAAAAAGCGGCCCGCAATCTTAGTCTTGCAAGCTCCCCCGCCAGGGCTTTTATCTGTCCATAATCGTGATTTCGACGCGGCGGTTTTTCGCGCGGCCGCTTTCGGTCTTGTTGTCGGCGATGGGAACTTCTCCGCCCATGCCCTTAGTGAAGACGTGGTATTTGTCGCGGACTTTTTTGGCAATCAAATAATTTGCGACAGCCTGGGCGCGCTCTTCGCTCAACTCTTGGCGGCTCTCCCTTGTTCCGCGCAAGGCGGTGTGGCCTGTTATCAACAAATCGTTGTTTGGATAAGCCTTTAAGATTTGCGCGATTTTGTCCAGTTTTGCCCTTTCGCTTTGAAGAAGAATGTCGCTATCAGGCTTGAACTGAATGTTTTCGATGCTCAAGGTCAAGCCTTTTTCGCCTGCCGAAACGCTTACGTCGTCGATTCCCAAGTCGCTGATTTTTTCCATAACATCTGCGACATTCTTTTCGTCGGAAGTGCGGGTAAAGTCCGTGACTTCCGCGTGAGCGGTTCCCTCAAAACGCAAAAGCGCGTTTGAACTTGTGAGAATCTCAATTCTAAAATTCTCGCGGTAATGGTCTATGCAGCCTTTTTCATAATCCCAATAAATCGTTTGGTGGGAATAGCCTTCCGTAGCGACAGGGACATCCCCGTTGGCGGAATTGTAAAGGTCTGGGGCAACGGTAAAGCCCATAGTATACTGAACGTCAAATTTGTAAAATGTTTTTCCGTCCTCTTCAACTTTTCCAAGAAATTTATAATTCGCGTCAAAGGGAATTTTATAGGGCTTTCTAAGGGCAAAGGTTCTTCGCAAGTCATGGGCTTCGTGTCCTTGGGCCGTCCATTCGTCACCCTCATTTATTTCCTCTTTTGGAAAAATCGGAACGTCGCGGACAACAGGCATAAAATACTCATCAGAAATATCGTATTTTCCTGTAGAGTCGCGGCTAAAAACGCTTTCGTAGTCTTCGCCGTAAGAAAAGGTTCCGCCTCTCGCTCCTGTGGAATTTTCGCTAGTCATAAATATAGCGTCATGAATTCCATTTCCGTTTTCGTCAAGGCCAGTCACCCGAACAGAAACGCGGTTGATTATTTCGGCGTGATGGTGAAATTTATCGTTTAAAAAAACGTCTTCTTGGACAGTGGAAAGAACTCTGTAAGAATCGCCTTCTTTGTACTTAAACTCAAACAAGTGTCCTTGCGCGAACAAAAGGCCGCCCGTCAAAACTAAAGATAAAAAAACGATATTTTTTTTCATACACTACCTCGCTTTGATTATCGACATAAGAAAAATAAAGAAAAGAAATTTTACAAAAAAAAATTTGCATTTTCACTCAAAGAATGATATTATATATAGATACAAATATTATTTTAAAAATTTGGAGGACATCTCGTCATGAAAAACAAGGAAAACGTGGAAGACGCGAAAACAGCCAATGAGCGCAAAAAGAAAAAGATGCTCGTGAAGCTTTTAGGAGTCATCGCTCTTGTAACCGTTGTAACCTTTGTAATTCAAAACATCATTGTAATTAAGGACGTAAGGCGACAAACCTTAAACGACAACATTGACAACATCAATGAAATCTCACAGGCCTACATCAATTCAACCGGCTTGTATGTTGAAGCCACGATGAATGAATTGGACATCTATACAAAGGAAGACATTGTTTTTCAAGGCTCTTCTCCTGAAGAAATCGGAGAATGGCTAAAAACTTCCGTAGCAATCAGGCCGCCTTGCTTTTCATACGTTTTGTTCATAGCCGCTGACGGAAACTCATATTATGATTCCGGAAAAAGAGGCAACCACAGCGACCGCGCCTACTATAAAAAAATCGTAAACGAGGGCGCGACTCAAGTCGTAAACAATCCGACAATCGCAAAGGCGACCGGCAAGGTCAGCGTAATGCTCGTAAAGGCCGCCTATGACAAGAACAAAAAATTGGTCGGAATGTTCGTAGGCGTAATGGGAATGGATTACCTCAGCGAACTTATCGGAAGCATAACGGTTGGCGACACGGGCTTTGGCTTTATGCTTGACGGAGCGGGTGTTGTAATCGCCCACCCCAACAAAGACTTGGTTATGCAAAAGAACTTCCTCACAGCCGAGGACGTTAACCCTGAAACAAAGCAAATGGCGCAGGAAATGATTGCTGGAAAGCGAAACAGCGCCAATGTCAGTTTTGTTGAAGAAGGAAAAAGAATCGACGTCTTTGCAAGCTACGGAAACGTCCCCAACACGCCTTGGTCAATCGCAATCGCGGTTCCGTTCAAACAATTGCACAGCACGGCCGACCGCCTAAGAAAAGTTTTGATTACAGGAAACGTCATCTTGGCGCTTATCATCTTGGTAATCACCGCAATAATGATTAGCCTTGCCATCAAGCCGCTTAGGGCTGTCGTCACAACAATCGAAGACATCGCTTCTGGAAACGCGGACTTGACAAAACGAATCGCCACAAGCTCAAACAACGAAATCGGCCAGGTTGTCCACGGCTTCAACGACTTTGTCGCTAAGCTTCAAGACATTATGGCAAAAATCAAAAACTCTAAGGAAAACCTCTCCATCGTTGACAGCGACTTGGAGTCTGGAATCTTGGAGACAGAACGTTGCATTGAAGAAATCATAAAGAACATCGAAGCTGTCAAGGCAAGCGTTGACTCGCTTAACCAGAGCGTTCAGTCCACTTCCAGCGGCGTAACCCAGATTTCAAGCAACATTGAGTCTTTGGAACACATGATTCAAAACCAGTCAAGCGGCGTTACGGAAGCGAGCGCGGCTGTAGAAGAAATGATTGGAAACATCGCCAGCGTAAACACTAGCGTTGACAAGCTTTCAAACTCTTTCGTAACCTTGCGCGAAAACGCAAGCGACGGAATTTCAAAGCAAAATTCTGTCAACGAAAAAATCGAGCAAATCGAAGTTGAGTCTGAAATGCTTCAGGAAGCCAACATCGCTATTGCGGCCATCGCCGAACAGACAAACTTGCTTGCCATGAACGCCGCCATCGAAGCCGCCCACGCGGGCGAAGCCGGAAAGGGCTTTAGCGTTGTAGCCGACGAAATCAGAAAGCTTAGCGAAACCTCAAGCGAGCAGTCTAAGACAATCGGCGCCCAGCTTTCAAAAATCAAGGATTCCATTACGGAAGTTTCAAACTCATCGGCGGATTCAAGCCAAGCCTTCCAATCGGTTTCTGAAAACATTACGGCCACCGACGAGCTTGTGCGCCAAATCAAGAGCGCCATGGACGAACAGCAAGAAGGATCAAAGCAGATTCTTGAAGCCTTGCGCATAATGAGCGACAGCACAAGCGAAGTTAAAAACGCCTCTCAGGAAATGACCGCCGGAAACGAAACGATTCTTAGGGAAGTTCAAGTTCTTAAGGACAATTCGGCAAACATCAACGAGAAGGTTGTTTCAATGACAGAAAGCGCCAGACAAGCAAACGAAACCAAAAAAACTTTGGACAAATTGAACGGACAGATGTCAGACACCATTTCGGAAATTGGTTCGGAAATCGACCAGTTCAAAGTTTGAGCCGTCCGCGCTTAAAACAATTTTTAGCTTGAATAAAAAACCGAAGGCTTTTGCCTTCGGTTTTTTTTAGTCCTTGAACTTTTATTTTAAAACTTCCGTTTCGTCAAAATCGCGGGTAATGTTTTTAAGCCATTTTCCGCTCTTGTAATGAATGACGTTCACAGGCATTTTTTCAAACTCGTCCAAATACAAAATAAAATAAACGAGCACCGGCGGCAAATGCAACACAAAGGCTGCCAACAAACCAAGGGGAACAGAAATGGCCCACATGGCGATTGTATCCAAAACAAAGCCAAACTTTGCGTCGCCTCCAGAACGGAAAATGCCGCAAATCAAAACTGTGTTTATCGTGGCTCCAATAATCGAAAGAGAATTGATGTACAAGAGCGGCGTGAGCATTTTTGTCGCCTCTGGCGTAAGGGTCGCCATCTTGAACAAAAGGGGCCTTGCAATCGCCAAAATAACCGCGCCTATTACGCCGGCCAGAATCGTGCTCTTTACCAAGCGAGAGGCGCTTCGTTTTGCCAATTCGTATTGGCCTGAACCGATTTGCTTTCCCAACAAAATCGCGCCGCCGTACGCCATTCCAAAGCAAACGATTGTCGCGAGGTTTCTCAAAACGTTCACCAAAGAATTTGCCGCGACCAAGTCTGAGCCAAGGTGGCCCATAATAACCGCGTAAGTTGCGAAGCCCGCGCCCCAAACAACTTCGTTTCCGATTGCAGGAAGCGAGTAATGAATGAAGTCTTTTAAAAGAACAAGATTTTTTCTAAAGAGGCATTCAAGCCTGATCTTCAATTCCTTGACACGGCCAATAACAATGACGCACAAGGCCAACTCAACCACGCGCGAAATCGTTGTCGCCAAAGCGACGCCGCGTATTCCCATTTTTGGAGCTCCGAACAAGCCAAAAATAAAAATCGCGTTTCCCAAAATATTCAGCAAAAGCGCCGCCGTCGTTATCGCCGTAACCGCCTGCGTGCGTTCAATGCTCTTTAACGTGGCCTGGATGATTTGCGAGAACGAAAGCAAAAAATATGAAATGCCGACAATATGAAGGTATTCGGCGCCCGTAGCGATCAAGGCCTCGTCGTCGGTGAAAATTTTCATCAACAAGCGCGGCGCGAAAATCGCCGCCAAGCCAAAAACCGCCCCGACGATTGCGGAAAGTTTTGTTCCGATTCCAAAAATTGTTTCTATTGAATGGGTGTCTCCCTTTCCCCAATACTGGGCGGCAATCATAACCACGCCGGAAGAAAGGCCGATGTAAAAGAGGAACATAATCATTTGAACGTAGTTTGCCAAAGAGGAAGCGGCGATCGCCGTTTGACCTACGTAACCAAGCATTATAACGTCCGCCGAACCAACCGCCGCGCTCAAAAGATTTTGCAAGGCAATCGGCGCCACAATCGTCCAAAGGGACTTGTAAAACGAGCGGCGCTCTTCTTTTTCGTCAATTAAATTTTCCATAAACGTTCCTAAGTTGAATGTTTAAACTAGTAAATAAAAGGCCTTTTGTCAAGGTTGGCGATTTTGAATAAATTGCTGTTATCCATTGAAGGATTTATTTGACAAATTGCAAAAG
>JAILDQ010000029.1 GCA_024689365.1 Treponema sp.
GCTCCCGCCAAAAGGCAGGAGCGAATGTCGTTAGAGGGCAGCGCTCCTCTGTCGCAGAATCCCGAAGGAAACACCGCAGCGGCTATCTCTGACTTAAACGACAAGCAAATTATAGCGCAAAAGCGGAAAGCGTGCATTAAAACGGCGCTTTAATTATTCGTTAAGCAAAGAAACGGAAGCGGCGGAAACCGTAACGACGGTTAACGCCGTTACGGCTACAAGCCTGAGCGCTCTCGTTTCCGCGGACAGGCGGGTGCCGCCATTGCTTCCAAAAAAACTATAGCGCGCGGATGCGGTTCTTGTCATTAAAGTAATACTTTATTGACAACTTCTTCTTTTTGGACTACTCTTAAAGAGCCTTGAGTGGTCAATCGTGGGGGCAATGGTAGCCCTCTTTCGTTTGTCCATTCAAGGCTTTTTTGTTTTAATTGACAAATAATTTTTTCTTGTGATATATTTTTTGAAAGAGTTTTAAAAAAAAGACCGCCACGTTCCCTAGCACTGCAAAAAGCAGGAGAAAGGATTGCGTGGCTTACATAAACATTATATGCGATATTAATATAAAAGTCAAGGATATACTTTTATTGGAATAATGTGATTCCGCTTTCACAGTCAGAAGTCGCGATGCTAAACGACGCCCAGCTTAAAATGAAGCGAAATGGCAAAAAATATAGCCACGGCCGTCTCGTCGCTGAACTTACTTTGGGATTTTGGGTTGCCCTTATGGGAAGGAAATATAACACTCAAGCCTTCCAATTTGCCATAATAAAGAGCTGCCTTCACGGCTGCCCGGCAAATCAAAAGAAATCCAGCTCCGTTCAAAAAAACTTGGCGGAAATAAGATTTTTAAGAAATCGAATCGCCCATCACGAACGAATTTCACATTGGAAAGATTTAAAACAGAAGCATGACTTGCTTTTGGATTTTATATTTTGGCTGAACAAGGACATGCGTAAAATCGCCGTGGACCATGATTCCTTTAATGATGTTTATAACACTGGCATCGCGCCGTTCCTTGATTTCGTTGAGAATGAATTATAGCCCAAACTCTAACCTAAAAACGGCGCTTTAATAACAAAAAAACGGAAGCGGCGGAAACCGTAACGACGGTTAACGCCGTTACAGCTACAAACCTGAGTTTCACGAAATATACGCTCAGGCGGGTGCTGCCATTGCTTCCAAAAAAAACTATAGCGCGCGAATGCGATTCTTGTCATTAAAGCATTACTTTATTGACAGCTTCTTATTTTTGGACTACACTTAAAGAACCTTGAGTTGACATCTGGGTGGGAAATAATATCCCTCTTTCATTTGTACATTCAAGGCTTTTTTTTATCTGATCAATAACACGTGATGCAATCAATGGCGGGCAGTTTTTTGCCTTCTTCCAAATAAGAGCTAATTTTGCGAATTATTTTTGCGACGTCGAACGAATCGGGCTTTTTTATGGACGTGGAATATCTTTCGGTTTCCACGTCAAAAGTCAATCGATATTTTTGGCGGGGAAGGGTCTCCATTGATTCGACATCCATGGACACGTTTCTTTCAGTCTGCTCAATGTTGGTAAGTTTTATCATGTACGCCGCCTTGACGCTGCCGCTCGTTTTTTTCCACGCGCTTTAAAAGTGAATCCATCTTGAGACAAAACTGTCGGATGTCCATTTCGTGATACGGCTCGTATAAGCCGATTATTGCTTCTATTCCCACACAGGAATTGATTTCCGCAAAAGTCTTTCCAGAACTCCACTGGTAGCGCGCCAAAGCCTAGCCGGCCCAATACTCCTTGCTTCTGTTAGGAAGCGAACCGTTGCGCTCAAGTTTCTTCCGGTATTTCTCATAGTCTTTTTTGGCGATGTCTAACGCGATTTCGGTTCCCGACTTTCCCCAAATCGTGAACGGATCTCCGCTTTCGATTTTTCGCGGATAATCGCTTTTTAGGAATCTGGAATAAAAAGTCGTCGGCTTCAAGCGAAAACAATGAACGGCTACGTCAAGCATCGCCGCAAGGCTTTCTTGCGCTGCAGGAAGATACTCAGCGTCGTAAGCTTTTCTTTTCATTTTTCTTAGTGAACATAAAAACGGAAGCGGCGGAAACCGTAACGACGGTAAACGCCGTTACGGCTACAAGCCTGAGCGCTCTCGTCTCCGCGGACAGGCGGGTGCCGCCATTGCTTCCAAAAGACGCGGAAAACAAGACCGCGCTTTTATTGGACAGGATACAACAAGTGCCATCTCTCGCCCAACAATTTTATTATAATGCAAAAAAGATTTTTGTCATTAAAGTAATTCTTTAATCCCAATTAGTCACAATTCCATTACCTCGCCCAGGCGCAAAATTTCAAAGCCGTTCGCGTCCACGCAAATATTCTTGTAGCGCGAAGGATCGACTTTGCGCTTGGGAAAGTTTTTGTTCCATTCGCTCATAAAATAATCTTCCGTCACAAAAGTTTGGTGCGTGTGGCCGTGAATGTTTGCGCATGCGCTTTTCTTGTCCAAAAAGACAGGCTCGTGCGACAAGACATAATCGCCAAAAAGCAGCGGTCCCTTGTAAACGTTGTCAAAGCCGAGGCTTGTGTAGAATTCGATAAATGTTTTGAAAGGCCGCTTGTCGTTCATAAAGTCGTGGTTCCCAAGAATCAAATTCATCTTGCGGTTCCTTTTCATCCGCATCACGGCGTTCATGATTTTTGACCGCTCCATTTTTGCGTTCAAATACACGTCGCCAAAATTCCAAATCAGGCAGTCGTCGGGGAGCGCGTCAAATTTCTTTAGCAAGAACTCCGTCATCTCCGCGCAGCCTTTTGGCGAACAGTCAAACGGGCGGCCGCAATACTTGATTATGTTTGTGTGGTACAAGTGCAAGTCGCTTGTGATGAAAATCTTTTCCGGCGGATAGCCCAGCGTAAATTCTTCTTCTGTCAGCCGCTTGTAATCCATGATTGTTTTATTATACTGCAAGGGGGAACGGAATGCATTAAAGCGGCGCTTTAATGAAAAAAAACGGAAGCGGCAGAAACCATAAATGCGGTGAACGCCAGATATGGCTACAAACCTGAGTTTCACGAAATATACACTCAGGTGGGTGCTGCCATTGCTTCCAAAAATATTGTAGCGCTCGTCTTTAGCGCTTGTCACTAAAGTTGTACTTTAATACTGTGTCATTAAAGAGGGCGCAACGTTGCTCCGTCTGAAGGTATGGCCCGCCAAACCGCGTGGGACGCCAGAAGGCAAATGCGCGGGGCCTTG
>JAILDQ010000118.1 GCA_024689365.1 Treponema sp.
GCGATATTTAAAAAGCTGGGCGCTTCGTACAAAACGTCCATAATCGTCCGCTACTCTTTTTATGAATATTTGTACGAGGACTTTAAGTCTGAAAACGGCCAAGAATGCTACAACACCGGCCTTTACAACCCGCAAATGGACGAAGAGGCGGATTCAGGAAGCTGGCTGTTCGGATTTGGCTGCATCGACCCGGAATTTGTAATGGACGCGGCGACAGGCCTTCCCGCAAAAAGCCAAGTCAACGGCAGGCCCGCCTACATGCTGACCTACGGCTCTTGGAAGGGAGGAATCGCGATGATTCACCTTGACCCCCTCACGCTGAAGCCCTTGGACAAGGACGGAAACGCAATGGACAAGTCTTGCGACAAGGAAAAGGGAGCCTTTGGAAAAGTCGTCGCCGGCGGTTACGGAGCCGCTTACGAGGGAGCTCAAATCCTTTACAATTCTGAATTGGGCTACTACTACCTTTTTGTTTCAATGGGAAATTTGGAGCGCGAATACAGGGTTGGCGTAGGCCGCTCAAAGGCCCCGGAAGGCCCCTACCTTGACGCTTCGGACAAACCGATGCTTTTGGACGGAATGGCTTCGATGCAATACCATACAATCGGCTCAAAAATCAAGGGCGCTTGCCAGCTTGAAGGAAAAAGGCCCTTTAGATGCCCGGGCGGACAAAGCATTATGAAAGCCCAAGACGGAAAGCTCTACTTTGCCTGCCACACAAGGACAAACTTCTTGCCCAGCTACTTCTTCTATTTGCAAGTCAACGAGCTTTTCTTCAACGAAAAGGACTGGCCTGTCCTTAACCAAAACGAATTCTACCCCGGCCTTGAAAGAAAGGAAGCCTTTGGCCTGGAAGAGCTTGCCGGTGAATACGACGCCATCCTTACAGTTCGGGACAATCAAGGCGGCAGGTTCAAGGGTTTTGCCGACAAGGAAGAGGCGATGGATGTAAATTTGGCCGACGCGACCCCTACAGTATCGAAAAAAATCAATATAAACAAGAAAGGGAAGGTGTCAGGCGCCTATTCAGGCCAAATAGAATTGGGAAAATTTGAAAAAGACGGTGTCCAGCATGTGAAAATGACCATCAAAGACAAGAAAGCCACAAAGAAATCTTACGAATTTTACGGTTATTTTATGAACGCAGTCGATTGGACTGGAGAAAGTAGCGAAAAATTCAAGACAATAACCTTCACTTGCTTGGATTCTGCCGGTTCTGGAGAGTATTTCTGGGGTAATAAACGATAATTTTTGATATAAAACAAAAATAAATGTTAAATATCAAAAAAAATGGTTGACAACCTAAGAAAGTGGATTTATTATTTAGATACAAAACAAAGCAATTCGTATCTGTTTTATTCAAAGGAGGACGATATGAAAAAATCAAACGCTTTTGCCGCCGCTCTTTGCTGCGCTGGCGTGTTGTTCGGAGCATTCAACTTGACTGGATGCGGAAAGAAATCTGACAGCGGAAAAATCACCCTTATGATTTTCGCCCAGCCTCAGGAAAAGGAAATCTTGGACCAGGTTGTCGCAAGATTTGAAGCCTCTCACCCGGGAACAAAAGTAAACTTCATTTCCTCAACACAAGCCGAGTACGGACAAAAGCTTCAGGCTCAATTGGCCGCCAACGCCTTGCCTGACGTTTTCTACCTTGGACCTGGAGAAGTTCGCCAGTATGTAGACAACAAAAAGGTTCTCGACCTTTCACCCTATGTGACAAACGTAGAAGGCGTTGACTTCAACGATTTGTACGAGAACGCCGTTGACACATACCGCTACGACGGAACCACTTTGGGCAAAGGAAGCGCCATTTGGGCCTTGCCAAAAGACTTTGGACCTTTCGCCTTCGCTTACAACAAGACAATGTTGCAGGAATTGGGAATCCCGCTTCCGAGCGCAGAAAAGCCCTACACTTGGAAAGAGTTCATGGACGTTTGCGAAAAGCTCACAAGAGACACTGACAAAGACGGAGAAATGGACAAGTTCGGAACAGGACTCAACCCGCGCTGGGCTTTGATCCAGTTCATTTGGGGAAACGGAGCCGACTTCATCGACGAAACTGGAACAAAAGTTTCAATCACAGACCCAAAATTTGTTGAAGCCCTCCAGTATTGGGCCAACATGACAGTGGGCGGAACTCAGATTGACGGAAAGACATACAAGCCTGTAACTCCGAGCGCCGCTCAGTCTCAGTCTCTCGACACATACCAGAGATGGCTCAAGGGCGACCTTGGATTCTTCCCTGCCGGACCTTGGGACTTGGCCGCTTTCAACAAGACATTGGAATTTGAATACGACCTCATTCCGTGGCCTGTTCACACTTCAGCCAACAAGACCGCAACATACCGCGGAGGCGTAGGCTACGCTGTCGCCGCCAACTCAAAGAACCCGCAGGCCGCCGCCGAATTGGCCCTTTATCTTTCTGCCGACAAAGAAGCCAACACAATGTACTGCGACCTCGACTTGCAGATTCCTAACCTCAAGTCTTTGGCCGACCGCTACACAGCCAAGGGAAAGCCCGCCAACCGCAAAGAGTTCTTGAACATCATTTCTACATCTGGACGCGCTTGGCCGTCTGACAACACTTACACAAGCGACTGGTTCGAAGAGTTCTTTGTAAGCGTTCAGAAAGTAATCGACGGCGAAATGACAGCCAAAGATTACTGCGAATCAATTCAACCAAAAATGCAGGCAAAACTTGACAAGGGTCTTGCAAAAGCCCGCAAGTCTGGCAACTGATTTTAGTTAAACAAAACAGCGCCCTGCGGCAAAGCTTTTGCAGAAGGGCGCTGTTTTTCAACCTTATTTTAGGAGCGAATTATGAAGGGCGAAGTTACTTCGACAACAGTATTGAATAAGAAAAAGAAGTGGAATGAAGAATCCAAAGCCGGCTTGCTTTTCGTTCTTCCTCCGATTATCGGCTTCTTTCTTTTTACGGCCATTCCATTTGTTTTTTCTATTTACGCCAGTTTCACAAGCTGGGACTCAATGACCGACTTGACGTCTTTGTTCAGAATGGACGAGATTGACAGACAATATTTTTACATCGGTCTTAAAAACTATATAGAACTTTTCACTGACGTTGATTTCTGGAAGGCAT
Source organism: Treponema sp. (assembly GCA_024689365.1). Taxonomy (GTDB): domain Bacteria; phylum Spirochaetota; class Spirochaetia; order Treponematales; family Treponemataceae; genus Treponema_D. Next base: position 3,104 of record JAILDQ010000118.1, read on the forward strand.
TGTTCAACACCTTCTTCTATATGATTGGAATTCCAATCGGAATGCTTTGGGCCTTCGCGCTCGCGGCATCTTTTAACAAGACAATTCCAGGCGTAAAAGCCTTTAGAGTGATTTACTACATTCCGGTAGTAAGCTCAATCGTAGCCGTTTCGCTTTTGTGGAAATGGCTTTACAACGGCGACTTTGGCCTTTTGAACCAATTCCTAAAATGGGCCTTCAACATCAAGGGACCCAACTGGCTCGAAAACCCCAAAACGGTAAAGCCGGCAATTATGGCGATGACAATTTGGAGAGGCGTCGGCGCCACCGCCCTTTTGTATTTGGGCGGCTTGCAAAACTTGCCAAAGTCATATTTTGAGGCGGCCGTTCTTGACGGAGCGAGCGGCTTTAGAATTTTCCGTTCTATCACTTGGCCTCTCATGAAGCCGATTTCATTCTTCATCGTTGTCACAGGAATCATCAACGGCGCTCAAATGATTGTTGAACCGCAGATAATGGCTCCAACAGGCGGAACCGATTACAGCGCGGGAACCATCGTATTCTACATTTGGCAAAAGGCTTTTGGCCCCGCAGACGCAAAGGGCTTCGCTTGCGCCGCCGCATGGGTTCTCGCAATCATAATCTTCATTGTAACCGCGGTTCAGTTCAAGCTGAGTTCTTCCAACGACAACTATCTTGAGTAGGAAAGGAGACAATAATGAACAAGTACGGCGAAATCAGATTTAACAAAAACGCCATAAAAAGAATCGACACGATTACTACATACACATTCTTGCTTTTGGGCTCAGTCTTGATGATCATTCCCTTGATTTGGATGCTCTTTTCGGCCCTCAAAACGCCGGCGCAATTTTTGACGACGCAGCTTTCATTAAAGATGCCGGAAAATCCCCAGTGGGTTAACTTTTACAAAAGAGTTTGGGAAATGACGCCAAAGCTCCAGCTCGGAATCTTGAACTCAATCATCATTTCATTCTCAACGATTATCGTGGGAACTTTCGTTTCTTCGCTCGCGGCCTTCGCATACGCCAAGTTGAATTTTCCTGGAAAGCAAAAGCTCTTCTTGGCTGAACTTGCGACAATGATGATTCCTTTCGCTGTAATCATGATTCCGCAATTCATCATGTACGCGAGAATCGGCTGGCTGAACACTTGGTATCCTCTTATGATTCCCGGAATGCTCGGAAACGTAAGCATGATTTTCTTCTTGCGCCAGTTCATGGGCGGAATCCCAACTTCAATGGTAGAAAGCGCCCGAATCGACGGCGCGGGTTTCTTTAGAATTTACTGGCAAATCATCATGCCAAACGCAAAGCCCGCCGTGGCGGCCCAAGCGATTTTGTGGTTTATGGCGGCATGGAACGATTACTTCGCTCCCAGCATTTACCTCAACGAACCGAGCAAGCTCACCGTTCAGGTTATGATCAGCCAGCTCAACGCGATGTACGCGATTCAGACAGACTACCCCTTGCTTTTGACAGCCTCGCTCATCGCCTTGCTTCCGGTTTTGATTATCTTCATTATTTTCCAAAAGCAAATCATCGCTTCTGTAGCTATGACGGGACTTAAATAATGGCATTGATGAATTTGAGCGGAGACATTTTCGCGCACGACGCAACAATAGTAAAGGAAGGCAAGCGCTACTACAGGTTCCAAACAGGAGAAGGACTTCCCTTCTTTTGTTCGGACAACTTGCAGGAGTGGAAACTTTGCGGTTGCGTCTTTCCGAAGAACCCATTGTGGTCAAGCCACGCGATTCCAGGCTCAACATCATTTTGGGCGCCAGACATCGTTTACCGCAACGGCGAATGGCGCGTATATTATTCGGTCAGCACCTTTGGAAGCCAAAAGAGCGCCATCGGCCTTGTCGTTAACAAAACGCTTGACCCTGATTCGCCAGACTACGCCTGGACGGATTTGGGAAGCGTGATTCAGTCGGACGACACAAGCGCCTTTAACGCCATCGACCCGCAAGTGGCGAGCGACGAAAAGAAAAATGACTTTTTGTTGTTCGGCTCCTTTTGGGGTGGCCTTCAAATGATTCCTCTTACGCAAGAAGGATTTATTGTAAAGGACGCGCCGATAACAAACATCGCGAACAGGCATATGGAGCCCGATCCGGTGGAAGGCGGATACATCTTTAGAAAAGACAACTATTACTATTTGTTCGCTTCTTACGATTTTTGCTGCAAGGGTACGGCGAGCACATACAGAATAGTTTTTGGCCGCTCCAAAAATTTGCTAGGCCCATATTGCGACCAGCTTGGCGAAAGTTTTTTGGAGAACGGCGGAACAAATCTAAGAGACGGCTTTAGCCACGAACGCTGGGCGGGACCAGGACACAATTCAATTTTTCAAGACGATGACGGAAAAATTTATTTGGTCTATCACGCCTACGACAGAGAGAATGAAGGACGCGCCACTCTTCAAATAGAAGAACTTGAATTTAAAAATGATTGGCCTTGCATAAAAGAGGCGTAATATTTATACAAAGGTTGGACTTATGAACTATATTGACTTGACGGTGGAAGACGAAAAAAAGCCCCTCATTTTGCAAAGAGCGGATCCGTTTGTTTATTATCACACTGACGGATATTACTACTTTACCGCGTCAACTCCTGAATATGACAGGATTGAATTGCGACGCGCCTGGTCGTTGAAAGCGTTGAAAGACGCCGAGCCTCTTGTAATTTGGAGAAAGCATTCCACAGGCCCGATGAGCTATCACATTTGGGCTCCGGAACTTCATTTTATCAACGGCAAGTGGTACATATATTTTGCGGCCGGAAGAAACGAAGATCCTTGGTGGATTAGAACTTGGGTCTTGGAAAATTCCAGCGCCGATCCCTTTGCCGGAACTTGGGAAGAAAAGGGACAAATAATTCCTGAATGGGATTCCTTTATGCTGGACATGACCGTCTTTGAGCACAAGGAAAAACTTTACGCGGTATGGGCCCAAAAGCGAAAGGAAAAAACAGAAAACTCCGCGCTCTACATCGCGCAAATGGAAAACCCTTACACGCTCAAAGGCCCGCAAACCCTGCTCACAATTCCTGAATACGATTGGGAATGCCGCGGCTTCAAGGTGAACGAAGGACCGGCGATTCTAAAACGCAACGGAAAAATTTTCTTGACCTACAGCGCGAGCGCCACGGACGCAAGTTACTGCATGGGACTTTTGAGCGCCGATGAAAACGCAGACCTCTTGGACAGCGCGAGTTGGTCAAAGCAATCTGAGCCTGTTCTTACAACAGACGTGAACGCGAAGATTTTCGGGCCGGGCCACAACTCATTCACGACAAGCCGCGACGGAAAAACGGATTACTTGATTTATCACGCCCGTCCCTACGCGGAAGTGAACCTTGACTTCGCGCTTTACGATCCTAACAGACACACTTGGATAAAGAAGATAGAATACGACACAAACGGCTTTCCAAAGTTCATGAACTAAGAAGACGTTTTCAAAATAATAAAAGGGGCTTTTTATGAAAACAAAATTGACGCTTGTAAAAGAATTTACAATCGGACAGGTTGACAAAAATCTTTTCAGCTCTTTCATCGAGCATTTGGGCCGAGCGGTTTACACAGGCATTTACGAGCCTGACCACCCGACCGCCGACGAGCAAGGCTTTAGAAAAGACGTCATCGATCTTGTAAAAGACTTGAACGTCGCTCTCGTTCGCTATCCGGGCGGAAACTTTTTGAGCGGCTACAATTGGAAAGACGGAATCGGCCCAAGAGACAAAAGGCCCGTTAGGCTTGACCGCGCGTGGCACACCATCGAGCCAAACACAATCGGCATCGACGAGTTTTTTGATTGGGCGAACAAAAGCGGAACGGAAGTCATGGGCGCCGTCAACATGGGAACAGGAAGTCCTCAGGACGCGGGCGACTTGGTTGAATACTGCAATTTTGAAAAGGGAACTTATTGGAGCGACTTGCGCCGAAAGAACGGCCACGAAAAGCCGATGAACATCAAGACTTGGTGCGTCGGAAACGAAATGGACGGACCTTGGCAAATCTGCCACCTTGACGCCAACGACTACGGAAAAAAAGCTCTCGAAGCGATTAAAATCATGAAGTGGACGGACGACACAATCAAGACTGTTGTTTGCGGAAGCGCCTCAAGCGGAATGCCCACTTACCCAGAATGGGACAGAATCGTTTTGGAACACACTTACGAGCAGGCCGACTACGTGAGCATTCACCGCTACTTTGAAAACTTTGGAAACGACGATGAATTCCTCGCGAGCTTTTACGACATGGACCAGTTCATCAAAACCGCGACCGCGACTTGCGATTATGTCAAAGCCGTAAAACGCTCAAACAAAACAATCAACCTTTCGTTTGACGAATGGAACATTTGGTACCAGCAAAAGTTGAGCCCGCATCCTTGGGAAACGGCTCCGCGAATTTTGGAAGACCATTACTCTTTGCTTGACGCTCTCGCTTTTGGCGGAATGGCAATCACGCTTTTAAATCACGCCGACAGAGTCAAGATTGCCTGCCTCGCGCAATTGGTGAACGTAATCGCCCCGATTTTCACAGAGCCAAAAAAAGGCGCCTACAAGCAATCGATTTACTTTCCGTTCAAAGACGTTTCGCTTTTTGGAAGAGGAAAGGCTTTGCTTCCTGTAGCCGTAAGCCAAAATAAAATAATTGAAAAATACGGCGAAGTTCCCGCCGTGATTTTCTCAGCCGTCTTGAACGAAGAGGAAAACGAAATCGCGCTTTTTGCCTTGAACACAAGCAAGACAGAGGAAAGCCAGACGACAATTGACCTTCGCTCATTTGGAAACACCGAAATGTTTTACAGAACCGAACTTAGCGGCGACGACCTTTCGGCGACAAACTCTTTGGAAAATCCAAACGCCGTTTGTCCCCGCGACACCGCTATCGTTCAATCTGAAAACGGAATTTATGAAATTCCGTTGACAAAAGCAAGTTGGAATGTTTTGCGCTTTAAAATAAAATAGCGATAAAAACATTTGGAGAGTGGTCTAGCCATTCCGAAGCCGTATATTCCTCCAGCAGCTTCGGAATGGCTTTTTTTTATCGCGCGGCGATTATTCCGCCGCCAAGAATTACGTTATCCTTGTACAAAACCGCCGACTGGCCTGGAGCCACCGCCCTTTGCGCCTGGTCAAATTTTATAAGCCAAGGCCTTCCAACAAAGGATACGCCTTCGCCCTCCTTTTTTTCAAGAAACTCTTTGGGGCATTCTTCAACCAAACACGGAACAGGTTTTGAAGCCAAGCGAATTTTCACCAAAGATTCAAAAGGCTTTGTCGGCTCAACGTTTCCGGGCCAAACAAAATCGTCGGCGATTAAATAATCGGAGTACAAGTCTTCTTCTTTTGCGAGAACAACCAAATTGTTTTTCGCGTCAATCGACTGAACGTAAACCGGATAGTTCACCGCTACTCCAAGTCCGCGTCGCTGGCCAACAGTGTAATGCTCGATGCCCTTGTGGCGGCCAAGAACGCGGCCGTCCAAATCAATTATGTCACCAGGAATTCCAGGCCTGTCCGAAAACAAATCGTCAAAATATTCTTGCCCGATAAAGTCTTGGCTTTCCTCGCGATAGGCCGCTTCAAGCTTTGCTTTTTTGGCAAGCTCAAAAACTTCCGACTTATGTACGGCCGCCAAGGGAAAGCGAACTTTTTCCAAAACGGAAGAAGGCACTCTGTATAAAAAATAAGTTTGGTCTTTGCTTATGTCGGCGGCCGTGGCAATCATCGCGGGCTTTTTTTCAGAATCAAAAAGGCCTTCTTCAGGCCGAACGATTTTTGCGTAATGGCCGGTGCAAAAATAATCGTAATCAATTCCAAGAGCGCTGATTTGTTCCAGCATCGCGCCAAACTTAATGTTTCGGTTGCACATGATGCAAGGGTTTGGCGTGCGGCCAGAGCGGTACTCCCTCTTAAAGTATTCCAAAACTTTTTTGTTGTATTCTTCCTTTACGTCAACAACGTGATATTCGATTCCTTGTTCAGCGCAAAACTTTTTGCATTCCTCAATGTTCTCTTCTTCGCCAGGACCATAGCAAGCCTCGCGCGAATGCTTTGACGTTGAATTTCCCTTGGGAAGAATTCTTCCGTCCCAAAGAGACATCGTTACGCCAATGACGCGGCAGCCGTTTTGCTTTAAGAGAAGGGCCGTCAATGTAGAATCCACGCCGCCAGACATGCCGACCAAAACGGTTGAGCCCGGCTCGGGAAGATCAAGCGCTTTATATTCCATACAATTCAATCATGAAAAAAGCGGAGTCGAAAGATATCGGTCGCCGGTGTCAGGAAGCAAGACGACAATTGTCTTTCCCTTGTTCTCGGCCTTTTTTGCCAACTCAATCGCAGCCCACAAAGCGGCACCGCTTGAAATGCCAACCAATACGCCTTCCTTTTTTCCGATCAAAGCGCCCATCTTAAAAGCGTCGTCGTTTTCAACAGGAATAATTTGGTCATAAACATTCTTGTCCAAAACTTTTGGAACAAAGTTGGCTCCGATTCCCTGAATCTTGTGCAAGCCTGCCTTTCCTTTTGTAAGAACAGGCGAAGAAGCCGGCTCAACGCCGACAACTTTTACGGAAGGCTTTTTTTCCTTAAGGTATTTTCCAGTTCCAGTCAAAGTTCCGCCGGTTCCGATTCCAGCCACAAAAATGTCAACCTCGCCGTCGGTGTCCTCAAAAATTTCAGGGCCGGTAGTTTCATAGTGAGCCTTGGGGTTTGAAGGATTGTCAAACTGGCCGGCCACAAATGAGCCGGGAATTGAGGCAGCCAATTCGTTGGCCTTGTCAATCGCGCCCTGCATTCCCTTGGCGCCTTCAGTCAAGACAATTTGCGCGCCGTAAGCCTTGATGAGCATTTGGCGCTCAACGCTCATAATCTCGGGCATAACGATAATCACCTTGTAGCCGCGAGCAGTTCCAACCGAAGCAAGAGCGATACCGGTGTTTCCGCTAGTCGGCTCGATGATTGTGGAACCGGCCTTGATTTTTCCAGCCTTCTCCGCATCGTCAAGCATAACCTTTGCGATTCTGTCCTTGGCGCTTCCCGTGATGTTCAAAGATTCAAGCTTTGCCAAAAGACGCGCTTCCAAGCCAAATTCTTTTTGAATATGAGTCAATTCCAAAAGCGGAGTTTTTCCAATAAGTTGGTCCGCCGATTTGTAAATTCTTGCCATTTTTTTCTCCTATTGAATTTGTGAATTTGCGCGAAGCGATTTTACGCCGCGTTATATCACGTACATGAAATTTCCTTTGCCCGAACTTTGTTCAAGCAAGTCTTGCAAAGTCACGCCGTCCAAATAATCATCGATGGCCTTTTGCAGTCCGTCCCAAAATGGCTGAATGTTCGCCCTTTCCTTTCCGTCAGCCAAATTGCCGTCACTTTCATCCGCAGCGACAGGGCTCAAGTCGCCTTCCGTCACGCGCAAAATTTCTCCGGCAGTGTATTGGTCCGCAGCCTTTGAAAGCTTGTAGCCGCCAGCAGGCCCTCGAACACTCAGCAGCAAACCGTTCTTGCTCAAAAGGCCAGTGATTTGCTCCAAGTACTTAATCGAAATTCCTTCGTTGTCAGAAACATCCTTAAGCGCGATAAAATTTCCGTTAGAATGCAGAGCCAAGTAAATCATAAACCTCAAGGCGTAGCGTCCTCTGCTTGAAATCTTCATTTTAACCTCACAATCTTAGATTAGCGCAAAGAAATAAATTGCGCAAGTATTCCTAGAGAAAAAATAGGTAATATTTAAACAAAAAAAAACCCGGCCCTTCGCGGCTCAGCCGCTCGGAGACTCGCTAAAAACGCGACGACTGTCGCCTTTTTGCCCATTCGGGGCCGCTCCCTACCTGCTTACGCGCCAAGCGTTCGCGCATATGAAAACGAAAGGTTTCAGCGGAAAACTGTTACAGGCCAAAACGCGGCGCGAAAAAAACGGTCGCAAGCCAAGGACCTTTTGGCGGGGCAAGAAATTCTCTTTAAAAAAAAGCCCGGCAGCCTGCCCACAATCGAAGAGCCGTGAAGAAAAGCGCGCAGGCGCTTTTTAGGCTCGTCGATGAAACAGGGCTCGGAGCGGCCCGGGCCGCGACGCCGCAGGGGGCTGCCGAAGTCGGAAGGCGCGGGAACGCGAAGGCCCCCGCCCGCAAAAATCCCTTTAAACAAAAAAAAGCCCGGCAGCCACCTACTTTCGCGCCGCAAAGGCACTATCATCGGCGCAGGAGAGCTTGACTTCCGTGTTCGGGATGGGAACGGGTATTGCCTCTCCGCCATGGCCGCCGGACAT
>JAILDQ010000065.1 GCA_024689365.1 Treponema sp.
GGAAAAGATTCCGACGCGGACAGTCTTGTAGTAGAAGGCGGAAAGTTGTAATATATACAGGCCGTTGGAAAACCTGTGATTGCCCGGCTCGTCCGGGCAATTTTTTTTCCTTTCCAATCAGCAGGTTATAATGGATTTTGATTTTATAAAAGAAGTTATTCCGTTGTATGTAGAGGCCACTTGCCTTACATTGCGGATAGGTTTTATAGGAATAACGCTTTCATTTTTTGTGGGAATTTTTTGCGCGCTTGTCCGCTATTGGAAGATTCCCGCCTTGTCTTTTGTCGTTCGCGCTTACACGGAACTGTCGCGCAACACGCCGCTGTTAATCCAACTCTTCTTTTTGTACTTTGCCCTTCCGCGCTTGGGAATAAAACTTTCCAGCGAACACTGCGGAATCATCGGCCTGACATTTTTGGGCGGTTCTTACATGGCCGAAACATTTAGAGGCGCTTTGGAATCCGTCGGCCGCGTCCAGCTGGAAAGCGGCATGTGCATCGGCCTCAACAAACGGCAGCTGGTGGAATACGTCGTGCTTCCGCAAGCGGCGGCGCTTTCCGTTCCGGGAATCGTCGCCAACATAATTTTTTTGCTAAAGGAAACTTCAGTCTTTAGCGCGGTCGCCTTGGCCGACTTGATGTTTGTCGCAAAAGATTTGATTGGCCTTTACTACAAGACCGAAGAATCGCTTTTGCTTTTGGTCATCGCGTATTTTATAATTTTGCTTCCGATTTCTGTTTTATCTCGAATCATCGAAGGGAGGTTAAAGCGTGGACAATATTAACGCAGCCCAGGCGATTTCCACCGCCTTTAGCGTCCTTTTTAAGGGAAAGAATTTTGTCCGCCTTTTGGGCGGCCTTGGCGTGACGATTTGGATTGCCGCGATTTCTGTGGCCATCTCAATCTTTTTGGGCTTTTTGTTCGGCATTCTTTTGACTCGCAAAAACCGAGCGCTAAAACTTTTGTGCGCAGCCTACTTGGAATTCATGCGCATTATGCCGCAAATGGTTTTGCTCTTTTTGGCCTACTTTGGATTGGCGCGCGCTTTTGACATTTCGATTTCTGGCGAAGCCGCGTCAATTATCGTCTTTTCTCTTTGGGGAACAGCGGAAATGGGCGACCTGGTTCGCGGCGCCTTGCAATCGATTCCACGCCACCAATACGAAAGCGGCCGCGCGATTGGACTTACCGAGCGGCAAATCTTTTTTTACATAATCATTCCGCAAACAATAAAGCGCTTGGTTCCGCTTAGCATGAACCTCATCACGCGAATGATAAAGACAACTTCGCTTGTGGTTTTTGTTGGAGTTATAGAAGTCGTCAAAGTGGGCCAGCAAATTATCGAGGCCAACCGAATGAAAATCCCGACCGCTTCAATCGCGGTTTACGGAATAATTTTTTTGATGTATTTTATCGTCTGCTGGCCGCTTTCGCTGGCCGCCGACAAGCTGGAAAAGAGAGGATAAGGGTATGCCGATATTGCAAATTAAAAACCTTGTAAAGTCATATAAAGAAGCCGGCGGCGTTTTGGAAGGAGTTTCTTTGGACGTTGATCGCGGAGAAGTTGTCGTCATTCTTGGACCGTCAGGCTGCGGCAAGTCCACTCTTTTGCGCTGCGTCAACGGCTTGGAGTCAATCCAGGGCGGAGAAATTTTTTTAGACGGAGAGTTGATTTCCAACCGAGTGAAGGACATGCACTTGATTCGCCAGCGGATTGGAATGGTGTTCCAAAGCTACGACTTGTTCCCCAACTTGACTGTCTTGCAAAACGTTTTGCTTGGACCCGTAAAGGCGCAAAAGCGCGACAAGGCCGAGGTTGCCGCGCAAGCCAAAAAACTTTTGGAACGCGTCGGCCTTTTGGACAAAATCAATTCCTACCCCAAGGAACTTTCGGGCGGTCAAAAACAGCGCGTGGCGATTGTCCGCGCCTTGTGCATGAATCCCGAAGTGTTGCTTTTTGACGAAGTTACCGCCGCCCTTGACCCCGAAATGGTTCGCGAAGTCTTGGACGTAATGATGGACTTGGCAAAAGAAGGCCGCACGATGCTGATTGTAACGCACCAAATGGAATTCGCCCGCGCCGTCGCCGACCGAATAATTTTTATCGACCAAGGCGCCATCGTGGAAGAAGCCTCTCCCGACCAATTTTTTACCGCGCCAAAAACAGACCGCGCCAAAAACTTCTTGGCCGCCTTTAAGTTTGAAAAGCGCGTCAATTACGCGGACGGGATTTAACGTAAGTCATTCCATGTCGTCCTGAAACTTGTTCAGGATGACACGACCTGTTCGGCACAAGTCCTTCCACAACTAGCAATTAAGGCAAAAGCGCATTATAATTCTTTGCATGGCAAAAGAAATTTTTAACGACGACACAATTTATATAATCGATTCTTACGGCTTGATTTACCGTTGCTACTTTGCTTTTATCTCTAGGCCGCTCACGGATTCTAAGGGGCAGAACATAAGCGCGCTTTTTGGTTTTTTTAGGAACCTTCATTCTATGATCGCGCATTACAAGCCCAAGACTTTGATTGCCGCGCTTGATTCAAAATCAAAAACTTTTAGGCACGAGATGTATGCCGAATACAAGGCGACAAGACAAAAGACGCCGGATGACCTTCACGCGCAGATTCCGTGGATAGAAGACGTCTTGCAGGCGCTTGGCGTTCCTTCGCTTAGGGTTGAAGGCTACGAGGCCGACGACGTAATCGCGACAATCACAAAAGAGGCTGTGGCGCAGGGAAAGAGCGTGAGGATTCTTTCCGGCGACAAGGACTTGATGCAATTGGTCGGCGACAAAGTTCAAATCCTAAAGCCGGACCACGCTGACGTTTGGAAGGTTGTGGGAGCGGAAGGCGTAAAGGCTGAATGGGGCGTGGAGCCGCAAAAACTTTTGGACTTGCTTTCGCTTTACGGAGACGCCGCCGACAATGTTCCTGGCGTTAAGGGCGTTGGCGTAAAAACCGCCTGCAAGTTCTTGGACCAGTACGGAAGCCTTGAAGGCATTTACGAACACGCCGACGAAATCAAGGGCGCCATCGGACAAAAGGTTCGCGACGGAAAAGACAACGCTTTCTTTTCCAAAAAACTAATCACTCTTTGCGACACAGTTCCAGGCGACGAATTGCGAACAATCGCAAAAACTGAATTTCATTTTGCTGCGGCCGCCGAAAAACTAAAGGCCTACGAAATTTTCCAAGCCGCAAAGCAATACGCAGTCCTCGCGGTAGAAAGCGGCGAAACGATTTCTGATTCCTTAAAGCAAGAGGCGAGCGCGGCTTCAAAAAGCGCAAGCGTTCCCGCAAAAGAAAGCGTAAAAGAAAAAGAGGCCGTTCAAGACGAAAACGTTCCAGAACCGATTCCCCTAAGAAAAAATGTCGGCGACTACAAGGCTGTCACCAGCGCCGGCGACTTGAAAAAACTGGTGGACCAAATTCTTTCTTCAAAAGAAAAGGCTTGCGCCTTGGACACAGAAACCGATTCCCTAAAAACGACGGAAGCGAATCTTGTGGGCTTTAGCCTTTCAAACAAAAACGGAAGCGGCTTTTACATTCCGGTTTCCAGCGGAGGAGATTCTCTTTTTGCGGAAGAAGGCATCAGCGTTCAGGAAGCAATCGAGCAAATCTCACGCTTGTTCAAGGAAGAGGACTGGACTTTGGTTTTGCACAACGCAAAGTTTGACTACGAAGTTTTGCGTTCAGCAGGCCTAAACGAAAAAGATTGCAAGGCGAAAATTTTTGACACGATGGTCGCGGCCTGGCTTTTGGATCCCGACAAAATGGGCCGCTCTCCATATTCGCTTGAAACTCTCGGACAAACAAAACTTGCCCTTATCGGAATTGAATTCAGCGAGCTTGTGGCAAAGGGCCAAACCTTCCGAGACGTTCCGCTTGAAAAAGCCGTTCCCTACGCCGCCGAAGACGCGGACTTTACTTGGCAGCTTTACAAAGTCTTTTTGGAAGAGCTCAAGCAAAAAAAATTGCTGGACCTTTTTGATTCAATAGAAATGCCTTTGATAAAAATCTTGGGCGAGATGGAATTGGCAGGAATCCACTTGGACTCGGCGGCCTTGGACAAATACAACAAAGACTTGCAAAAAGAAATCACCAGCGC
>JAILDQ010000247.1 GCA_024689365.1 Treponema sp.
TTGGAGCCGATTGGCAAATTTTCAGCGACTTAAAGACTGGCGTCGCTTTCTTGCAGTACATCGACAACGACAACAGCGACTATAACAAGATTCAGATTGCTTTGAACGTTACATTGACGTTCTAGGAGGGATTTATGAAAAAATTTTTTGCAATGGCAAGCGTTTTCTTTGCTTGCGCAGCGCTTTTCGCTTTTGACGCGGAAGTAGTGGGAGTGACGGGAAAAGCCCAGGTTTCAACAAACGGAACCACATGGACTCCCTTGGCTGTCGGCAACAAAGTTTCTCAAGGAGCCACAATTCAAACTGGCTTTAACAGCCAAGTGAAACTCAAGGTAAAAGGCTCTGAAGTCACTCTTGACGCAATGACAAGAATCAAGGTTGACCAGCTTTCCGAAAAGGGCGATTTGGACAATACTGTCGTCACAATGAAAATCGGAAGCCTCACCTCAAACGTAAAGAAATTGGAAGACCGCCGAGCGGGCTTTACCGTTCGCGGACCGGCCGCAACCGCTTCTGTTCGCGGAACCGTTCTTACCCAAGAATGCGGCTACAACAAGGACACTGTAACCGCCATAGAAAGCACAACGATGGTTTGGCCAACAGAAGAAGCGGAGGAAGGAGAAAAAGCCGAGGAAGGTGAGGAAGGAGCTGCGGCTCCGGAGCTTCCTGTCGCGGAAGACGGACGCGTTCAGGCTAAGCCAGGCGCCAGAGCCATCACGCCGGGCCAAGTTTCTTCCGTCAACAACGAAGGCGGACAAAAAGGCCCTCAAAGCCATGCCGCGGAAAACGCGCTTAGCATTGGCGGCGCTCCGCCGTCAGCCGCCGCAATGGAAGGCGTGGCTCCTGCCGGCGCTCCGCCCGTCGCTGGACCTATGGGACCCGCTCCCTCCGCTGGCGGAGAACAAACTGTTGTTAACGAAACCGCTACAAGCGCGACAACCGGCGGAATTGTCATAACTGTTGGCTACAACTAAAAGACAAGGAGGCGCGTATATGAGAAAAAAAATATTTACATGCCTCTTCTTTTTTGTCGTCTTGATTATCGCTGCCTCGTGCTCTATTGGCTCTGAGGCAAGCGAACCATCTTCTTTGCTTGGAATTAAATCAGGCGGCTCAATAACTATGACCTTGCCCCAAAGCCCAGCCGCGCAAGGCCTTGCAAGCGCCTCGATTGCTTCTGAAGGCTCTTTGGAAAACGAGGCCGTTTCAACTTTTAAAATTTACGTAAGAAATTCTGCCCTAAAGAAAGAGTTAGTCCAAGAATCAAAGCCTGGCTCCACGATTACGATTGACGAGCTTGAGCCTGGAACTTGGTCGGTTTCTATTCGAGGCCTTGATTCAGAAGGCGAGCTTTTGTTTTATGGAAAAAGCGAGGACATAACCGTGGAAGCTGGCCAAACGGCAGCCGCGGCAATTGGCTTGAATAAATTTGCAAGCGAGTATCTTAGCCTTTCATTGGAAGAATATGATTGCCAAAAATCAGACGTTTATTACGCCTACATCACTTGCGCAGCAACAAATTCAAGCCAAAAATACGAAGCCTTTTATTATATAGGTCAAGATGGAGTTTTTTCACAACCTGAAGACGAGAAAATCCTTTACGCTCCTTTAAAAGAATTTTTTGAACCTGGAGAAAAAGTTGTATTTAATGTTCGTCTTTTTGGGCTATATCATGAAATTTCAGATTTATGCCTTTGGAATGCAAAGATTGAAAAAGAAATTCCTGCTAAAGGAGGGGCGATTTCGCTAGAACTTAGCGCCACTCAAGAAAAATTTAAATGCGAGCGGCCTTCTGAACCGTCCACAATTTTTATTGACGATGATATTCCTCAAAAAATAAAAGATGAATATTTATTCTATAAAATACAAAATGACGATCAGGTGAACGTTGACCCTAGCAATGTCATAGTCACGCCTTTGCATACAGGTTCTTGCGGCGAAATTCCTGTTCTTATTGAGTGCGACGATATGATTGCTTTCTTACCTTTAATAGTCTGCCACAAAGTTGCCGCTCCCGCTGTAAGCGTTCAAGACCAAAACATTCCAATTGGCGTTACGCGAACAATCGTTCCATCCATAACATATAAAGAGTGGCCTGTTTATGGCTGGAAGGATTCGGAAGAACAAGGCCTTTATGACGAATATGGTTTTGCCCTTTACGGCCTAAACGGCAGAATGGACAAAGACACTTCCAGCGAACCTACTTTGACAGTTGTCACTGAACCAGGCTCCAATGACATTGGAGTTATAAAAGATGGCGCCACCGCATTAAAAGGAAACATGGCGTGCTCGAATAAATGCGTTTTGTCATTGAAAGGTATTGCAGGCGGTTTTTATTCTTCACAGGAGGAATCAGAGCTAGTTGAAACCGCTTTTAACGCATCTGGAGTTTCCTGGACTTACAACAAAATTGAAAGCGTAATACAAGAGCAGGACTGTGTTTTTATCTTTACAAATGAATCCGCTACGCAGGCGGATTGGCAAACTTTAAAAGATACAGAACCAAGCATTACTCTTTATAATTCAGATAACGGAACTCCATATGAATCATCTTTTACTGTGGAAGATTCTAAAATCACCGTCAATCTAAATACAAATGCCTGGACGGGGGGAACCACTTATAAAGTTTCCGCGAATATGAACGAAAGAACTATTGGTTCTTGGCAAATTCAGTGCGTCGAGTAACAACAAAGGCGGCCTTGCGGCCGCCTTCTTTTATTCCTCTTTTAGCCACAAAATGGCGTAGGGCTCAAGAATGATTGGGTCGCTCGCGTCGTATTTTTTCCCGGTGAGCAAGTCTGTAAGAGCGTTTTTCTTGGACCAGATTTTAAAGCGCAAGGAGCGTTCGCTAAAGTTTGCGGCGACGTGGATTTTATCGTTTCTGCAAAAGGCGAAGGTTTCCGGTTGGAATTGGTCGTAAAACCAAACGGCGTTTCCGGCAAAGTTTTTTTCTTTGGCTCGGGTCTTTGCCATCTTTTTTATTTGATCGCGGATTGTTTTTTGTTCGGGCAAAAGT
>JAILDQ010000132.1 GCA_024689365.1 Treponema sp.
TTCTTTAAAATCGCCGGCCGTCCGGACATGGAAAATTTTTGGCGGGGAATTTTATCGCGCGCAAGCCTTTCGGAAAGCGAGGCCAAATACATAGAAAAAACATTCACCAAAATGGCGGGCCTCGCGTCAAGAAACAATCAATCTAAAAGCTGATGGCGTCTTCGTCAATCACGCAAGAGTTGCGGGAAAGAATCGCAGCCCGCCTGATGCAAGCCTTAAATTGCCTGAAATTTCCAGGCCATTCGTAACCAATCATTTTTTCAAGCGCCTTCCCTGTTATGCTGAAAGACATGTCCCACTTTCTTTTTATTTCCTCCAATTCATAAGTCACCAAAAGCGGAAAGTCTTCCACCCTTTCTCGCAAGGCTGGCACTTCGATTGGAAAGTCAACGATTCGCCAATACAAGTCTTCGCGGAAAAGTTTCTTCTTTACCAACAAGTTCAAGTTCGCGTTTGTGGCGAATATAAGGCGGACGTCGCTTTGAAATTCTTCGTCAGAACCGACTGGCCTAAAGAGTCCTGTTTCTATGACACGCAAAAGCTTTGCCTGGCATTCAAGCGAAAGCTCGGCGATTTCGTCCATGAACAAAGTTCCCTTGTCGGCTTTTTTAAAAAGGCCTTCCCTGTCGCGGGCGTCGGTAAAGGCTCCTTTAACGTTCCCGAACAAAATGCTTTCAAACAATTCTCTGTTGCCGTTTGCCATGTTGGCGATTACAAAGGATTCTTTTTTTCTGAGCGAAAGGTCGTGCGCGATTTTTGCCGTCAAAGTTTTTCCAGTTCCGCTTTCTCCAAAAAAAACTATCGGAGTGTCCGTGTCGGCCACCATCAAAAGCTTTCGTTTTATTTCATTAACTTTTTGGCAGGAACCGAGCAGGCGGGAAAATTCAGGAATTCTGTCAAGAGCCTCGTTTTCGTTTTTATTGAAGCGGCGCTCGGTTTTCTCTTCGGAAGGGCACTCTTCCAAAGCCTTATTAAAGAACAAAAGAAAATTGCTTTTTGTAAACGGATAAGGGATGCTTTTTGCATGCTCGGAAAAATTTTTAAAGTAATCGGGAATTTCGGAAAGAGCCGTAAGAATAAAAATTCTGTCTTTGTAAAGCTCGCAAATCAACCGCCAACAGCCGCCCGTCTTTTCTTTGAATGCCGTGGGCGTGTCTATGAAAATGTAATCGTATTCATTCGGCTTTCTTAACAACTCAGAGACTTGAGTCGCAAGGAACAAACTCAATTTCACTTCTTCTTCAAAGACGCATTCAAAGAAAAGCAAAATATCGTTGTCGGAAGCGACTACAGCAAACGAGGCATTGTTGATTTTTGAAAGCATAAAAAATTACTTTTTGAAAATTCTGTGCCAGACAAGCAATAGTTTAAAGTATAAATATGGAAAAAGCAAGAAAATTTTCAGAGGATTTCTCAATATCTCGCTCCAAATTTCCCGGCCGGCGTTAAAGGTTGATTCGCGCACTCGGTGAACTTGGTCGCTGAAAATTCCAATCGCGTCGCGGTAGTAAATAAAGACGCTGGAAGAAAATCTGTTGCGGCGATTGTAGGGCCAACAATCCTTTTCCTTGATTCCTTCGCTGAGCAAAACCAAGGAGGGCGACGCTTTGTAAATTGCTTGAATGATGTCGTCTTCCTGAGTCTTTGGATAGTAGCCTACATAACGGCCTACGACATGCAAATTAGGGAAAGTTTTCATAACGTTTCCGATTGACTTTTGAAGGGATTTTTTTCTTCCGCCCAAAACATAAAAGCTTCTGTAATGCGTGTCCAAAATCGTAAGAATGTGAATCAAGGCGCTAAAGGGATTGTATCGTTCAGGAATCTCGCGCTTTAAAAAAGCCGCGGCCTTTATAATGCTTTTTGAAATCGGAAGCACAAGGTCCGCGTTTTTCACGCACTCGGAAAAAGTGTTTTTTCCGCGCGCCTTTAAAAGCCCCCAGACAGAAAGGAAAACGATTTGCTTTGTGCCCGGCTTCGCCAAAAGCTCAAGAATTTCGCTCTCAAGATTTTCAGGGCGGCAAACGTCAACGCCAACTCCAACTATGTCAACTCTTTCAATCGCCATTTTTTCCTCCCAAACTAATTGTCCAAAGCGCTTTGGATTGCCGCAGCGGCGTACAAAGCGGCGGTTTCACAACGCAAAATATTAGTGTTAAAATGAACGGCCTTAAAGCCGCGCGACAAAAGCTCTTCAAATTCCGCGGGACTTATTCCGCCTTCTGAGCCGATTGCAAAAACGCAAGCGCGAGGTTTTGTTGAAGCCGAAAAAAGCGCGTCGGAAAGCGGAAGAGTTTTTTGGTTCCGTTCGTACAAAACAATTTTGGCGACGGAATTTTCTTCCTGACCAAGATTTTTTTCTTGGCAAAAAAAATCCGGCCCTTCAATCAAATCCAAGGCGGCCGAAAGTTTTCGCGGCTCAAAAATTTTCGTTTCAAGCAAGGAACCGCTTTGTTGGCGGGCCTCGCGAATTATCTTTTCAAAGCGCTCGCCTTTTTGCAAGGGCTTTTCGGAACCCGCTTGCGTGTACTCTCCGATTACAGGGATTATGTTGGCGATTCCGCATTCAGTCGCTTGGCGGACAATCAATTCCATTTTTTGCGGTTTTGGAATGAATTGCAAAAGCGTGTAAAAGGCGCGGCCGTTTTGCGCTTGCGAACTTTCTTGGCCGCCTGTCTCTTGCGATTGGCAAATTTGAATCACGATTTTTTTCGCCGCGTCGTCCGCCTTGCAAAGAGTGGCCTCTTGCGAAAGTCCGCCAGGAAGCGAAAGAGTTATCATGTCGCCAACCGAAAGGCGCAAAACTTTTCTTAAATAATGAAAGTCTTTTCCGCTTATTTCCAAGAGGCCTTTTGAATCTGGCAAAGAGGAACAAACAAATTGTCTCATTATTTCTTTTGTTCAGGCGCTTCTTGCTCGGCTTTGGCTTCCGCCTCTTCTTGCAATTCTTTTAAGGTCTTTGTGCTTTTTACTAGCGTCTTAAAATCGCCTTGGTCAAGAACCTTCATCGCTTCAACAAGCTGAACGTCAAAATCCAAATCGTAAAGGACAGGATCCTTTGTCCTTCCAACTTCTATTCTTACCAAACGGCGGAGCAAGCGCGCGTCCAAGTCGTAATCTTTTTGCAAAAGGTTTGCGTATGAGGCGATGTCATTTTCCGTCATGTTTGGATGCTCCTCGACGTATTTTCTAATCACATCGTCTTCGCCCAATTTTAGGAAAGCCTTTGTCTGCTCTTCAGTGTACTCTGGGCTGAGCGCGATTTCCTTGTCCGGCGGAATTCCGATTTTGTCAATGTTCGTGTCGCTTGGCGTGTAGTATCTTGCCATCGTGACTTTGATTCCGTCTTCGTGCTTCAAGGTCATCACTTGCTGAACGCTTCCCTTTCCGTAAGTGCGCTCGCCGACCAAATAAGCCAAGTGGTTGTCCTTTAAGGCGCCGCTCAAAATTTCGGACGCGCTGGCCGAGCCCTTGTTTATCAAAACCACAATCGGCATGTCTTTGACAATCGTGTTGTCCGGGCTTGCGTTCATTGAGCGCGTTTCGTAGGACAAGCGGCTTTTTGTGCTTACAATAGGCCCTTCGTCAATGAAGAAGTCTCCGATTTTCGCGGCGCTGTCCAAAAGTCCGCCGGGATTGTTTCGCAAATCGATTATAAGGCCCGAACATTTTTTTTCTTTAAATGAATCGATGGCCTCGTACGCGCGGGGAACTGTGTCGGGAGTGAACTGAATCAGCTTCATGTAACCGTAAAGATTTTTTCCGCTTTGAATCGTTCCAAATTCAACTGTTGGAACTTCAATCAAATCGCGAATCAATGTTCTTTTAAATGTGACGCTCTTTCCGCGAAGAACGGTGACTTCTACGCCTTCGCCTTTTGGTCCGCGCAATTTTGAAAGAACGGTTTCCATCGACATTTCGGGAGTGGGCTCGCCGTTGATTTCTATCAATTTGTCGCCCGCTTGAATTCCAGCCTTGTAGCCGGGAGTTCCTTCGATTGGAGAAATTACGTCAACGTAAGCCGGATTGTCGGCGGAATTTTCGTTGCGCTTTGAGATTGAAAGGCCCACTCCGTAAAAGGCGCCTTCGGTGGTGTCGTTCAAAGAGCGCATGTCCTTTGAGTCAAGGTAAACGGTGTAAGGGTCGCCCAGCGACTTCATCATTCCGTCAAGGGCGCCCTTGTACAAAGTTTCGGGATCAACCTCTTCGACAAAACGGCTTTGCAGTGTGTAGAAAATCTGCGCTATAGTCCGAATGTATTCACTTGAATCAGCGGCGGAATTTTTTTGTCCGCTCTCGGCGTAACACTTTGACACGGAAAAGCCCGACACAAAAAAACACAGGGCGAAAAGCGCCGCGCGAAATATTTTTAACTTAGACGAATGCAAGTTCATAATATTAAATTATACGCCTAAAGCGCGGAATTTTCAAGAGCAAGGCTTGGCTCTCGCTTGCGAAAAGCGCGCATATGCGCTACTATAATAGAATGCAAATAATTCCTGTTGCGAGCGGAAAAGGCGGCGTTGGAAAAAGCCTTTTGTCCGCAAACTTGGCCATAGCGCTTGGACAAGCCGGAAAGCGAGTTGTGCTTGCCGACCTTGACTTGGGCGCGTCGAACCTCCATCTTGTACTCGGACAACCAAGCCCAAAGCACGGCTTGGGAACTTGGCTTTTGGGAAACGGCAATTTCGCCGACATCATTCAACCGACAGAATACGAAAACCTGAGCTTTATCGCGGGCGACTCGGAGATTCCAGGCTTGACGGCGCTCAAAGCCCCGCAACGCTCAAAGATAATCAAAAACTTCAAGAACATTGACTGCGATTATTTAATCATAGACTTGGGAGCGGGAACCCACCAAATCATCTTGGACTTGTTCTTGCTTTCTCCGCAGGGAATCGTTGTTTCCGCGCCGGCTGTAACGGCGACATTGAACGCATATTTGTTTTTGAAGAACGCGGTTTTCCGCTTGATGAATTCAACTTTTAAAACTTCAAGCGCGGCGGCCAAATGGTTCCGCGAGTTAAAGAAAAGTTCGTCCGCGATGCAAAAGCTTTACATTCCGCAAATGATGCAAGAGCTTGTCAAGGTTGACCCTAAAAATTCAGAAGCGGTAATGCGAAACCTAAAAATTTTCCGTCCCCGCCTTGTGATGAACATGATTGACGATCCAAAGGACGCGGACAAGGCGCTTAGAATTCGCCGCTCTTGCAAAGAGTATTTGGGAATCGACCTTGAACATATGGGCGTTCTTTACCGAGACTCTTTGGAAGACAAGGCGCTCGCGTCAAGGCTTCCAATCGTAATCTACAAGCCGCAAAACATTTTGTCGCAGGCGATTTATCGCATTGCGGAAAAAATTCTTTCAAGCGAAACGCTGCGCTTTGGCGACGAGTTTGAGCCGCCTGCCGACAACGTGAACAATTCGTTTGACGTTGCAACGGAAGAGGCCGCCGAAGACTTTGAGGCAAAGATGGCGGGCCTTCAGGACTTGCTCGGAAGCGGCGCCTTGACCGAAGGCGAATTGATAGAAACAATCAAAACCCTTTCATACGAATTGACTCAAGTTAGAAAAGAAAACACTTTGCTAAAGTCAAAGTTGGTCAAAGCGGCCAACCAAGGATTTAAAGTTTAAGGAGAAGACAATGAATGTCCTTTACATAAATTACCCGTCTTGGATTCATCCGGAGATTTTCCCAGGCGTTCCATTTTTGGGCCTTTTGCGCTGGTACGGAATGATGTACCTTTTTGCCTTTGGATTCGCCTACATAGCGCTAAAAAAACAATTCAAGGAAGGGGCTTTGAATTCCCCGGACAAAAGCACTAGCGAAGACGATTTGATCAGCTTCATCGCCACAGGAATCATTTTCCTTTTGCTCGGCGCGCGCATTTTTTCAACCTTGATTTACGACACAAGCGGAAAATACTTGCAAAAGCCCTGGCTCATTTTTTGGCCCTTTGACGCAAGCGGACGTTGGACAGGCCTTCAAGGAATGTCATATCACGGCGGCGCGATTGGCGGAACCTTTGGAATGTGGGTTTGGTGCAAAATGCGAAAACGCCCTTACCTAAAGTGGACAGACGCGATGTGCACAGCGATTCCCTTGGGCTACACTTTTGGCCGCATCGGAAACTTCCTTAACGGAGAGCTTTACGGCCGAATCACCAAAATGCCTTGGGGAATGGTTTTTCCGGACGCAGAGCGTTTTTCTTCATCAATCGAATGGGTGAAGAATTTTGCCGCGGACATTGGAATGGAAATTCTTCCAAACACTTTGGTAAACTTGCCGCGCCATCCAAGCCAGCTTTACGAATCCTTCTTTGAGGGAATCGTATTGTTCGCGATTTTGTGGTTCTTGCGAAAGAAAAAGCCCTTTGACGGATTCTTGTCCGGCTTGTATTTGGCCGGCTACGGAGTGTTCCGCTTTGCCTTGGAATATTTTAGAATGCCGGATTCAGACTTGGGCTTTAGAATTTCCAGCGACCCGGCCGCGTCAATCAGCCAAAACACTTCCCTTTTGAACATCTCGACCGGCCAAATATTGTGCTTCCTAATGATTTTGGCGGGAAGCGGAATCATCATCGGCGCCGGAATCGCCTCAAAGTTAAAAAAGCAAAAAGCGTAAATCCTTTTTTGCCGCTCATTCAAAATCCTTTAGGTGAACGGCAAAAAAAAAAGGCTCGCCTGACGGCGAGCCTTTTTTTTGTTAAGCGCTATCGCTTGACAATTGCTATTTCTTCAAAACAGCGGCCAACTTTTCAGCGGTAAAGCCCAAGTGCTGGGCAACCTTGTTGGCGGGTCCTGACTCTCCAAAGCGGTTGATTGTGAACAAATCAGCGGCGCTTGTGGCGTAGCCTTCCCAGCCCTGGCTTACGCCGGCTTCGGCAACTACAACGCGCTTGGCTCCACCAATGAGCTTAGACTTTTCTTGGGCGCTCAAAGCGTCAAAGGCTGTCTTGTCCATTACAGAAACAACGCGAATCTTCTTTCCGCTCGTCAATTTGGCGGCGGCAAGAGCCATGTTCACTTCGCTTCCTGTAGCCAAGATTGTGATGTCAGGAACAGCGGCTCCCTTCTGAACGATGTAGGCGCCGTTCTTCAAAGACTTCTTCCAGTTCTTGTCTTCCTTTTCGTAAACCGTAAGGTTTTGGCGCGTAAGGGCCAAGCAAACCGGATGGTCTTTTGAAGCCATAGCCAATTCCCAAGCCGCGCAAGTTTCTTCCGGGTCGCCCGGTCGCAAAACGTGAACGTTTGGAATCGCGCGCAAGGCGGCCAATGTTTCGATCGGCTGGTGAGTCGGGCCGTCTTCTCCAACGTAAATTGAATCGTGTGTCAAAACATAAATTGTGTTCAAGCCCATCAAGGCCTGGATGCGCAAGTTTGGTCGCAAGTAATCGCTGAACACAAAGAATGTCGCGCAGAAGGGCCTGAGTCCTCCGTGCAAGTTGATTCCGGCGCAAACGGCGCTCATTCCAAACTCGCGGATGCCGAACTCGATTGTGCGGCCCTTCTGGTTTTGGAATGAATAAGTTCCGTCGTCATGCTTGAGGGCTGTCTTGTTCGGGCCCATCAAGTCGGCGCTTCCGCCAACCAAGTTCAAGTAGCGGTCGGCGATTGCGTTCAACATCTTTCCGCTTGAAGCGCGTGTGGCTTCGCTGTCGCCCACCTTGTATTTGGGAGCGGTAGACTTGCCTGTGGCTTTTCCGCTGAAGAAAGCGTCCCACATTTTGCGCAATTCAGGATTTTCCTTAGACCACGCTTCAAAGTCTTTTTTCCAATCTTCTTCCTTCTTTGCCCAAGCGGCTTTCTTGCTTTCAAAGTACTTGACGGCGTCCGGAGAAACATAGAAGTCCTGGTCAACAGGAATGCCAAGCTTTTTGCGGGCGGCGATGATTCCTTCGGCTCCAAGAGGAGCTCCGTGAACGTCGGCTGTTCCAGCCTTTGGAGCGCCCTTTCCGATTACGCTCTTGAGCATAATCAATGTCGGCTTGTCCTTGCATTTTTTGGCTTCGGCAACCAAATCAACGATTTTCTTTACGTCGTACATGCTGCCTTTAAGAACCTGCCAGCCATAGGCTTCATAGCGCTTTGCGATGTTTTCGTCAAAGGCAATGTCTGTGTTTCCGTCAATGCTTATCTTGTTCTGGTCGTAGAACACGATAAGCTTTCCAAGCTTTAGGTGTCCGGCCAAGCTGCAGGCTTCGCTAGAAACGCCCTCTTCCAAACATCCTTCGCCAACCAATGAGTATGTGTAGTGGTCAACGATTTTGCGGCCCTTTGTGTTGAAGCGGGCGGCAAGCATGCTTTCGGCAATCGCCATTCCAACTGACATCGCGACGCCCTGTCCAAGGGGGCCGCTTGTGTTTTCAACGCCGTCTGTCTGGCCGTACTCCGGATGGCCCGGGCACTTAGATCCAACTTGGCGGAAATTCTTGATGTCCTTGAGGGCAACCTTATAGCCTGCCAAGTGCAAGATTGAATACAAAAGCATTGATCCGTGTCCCGCAGAAAGAACAAAGCGGTCACGGTCGGCCCACTTTGAATCGGCCGGATTGTGCTTTAAAATTTCGCCGTAAAGAACGGCTGCCAATTCCGCGGCTCCCAAAGGAAGTCCCGGGTGTCCTGAATTAGCCTTTTGAATGGCGTCCATCGAAAGCGCGCGAACAGACAAAGCCGCCGCCGCAATTCCCTTTTCGTTCATAAAGTCACCTCTACTCTTTGTTTGCTGCATCGGCGAGTTCATTCGCCGAAGCTCGATTTCTAAGCAAGTCCACAAAGGAATCGCTCTTTATTAGACCAGCCAATCGTGAAAGGACCTGCAAGTGGCTTTGTGAATTGCTCGTAAGCAAGACAAACATAGTGTCCACTTTCCTGCCATCAGGCGCGTTCATATCAATTGGATTCTTTAAATAAATAATTGCAATTTGTTGCTCGTCGTCACCCTTTAAAAGAATGTCGCGACAATGAGGAAGGGCTACTCCCCTTCCAACGGCCGTGCTCAAAATTCTTTCCCTTGCGCAAAGACCTTCACACAAAAAATCAGGAGTGACAGAACTCGGCAAATTCATTTTTGTCTTAATCTGCTCGTAAACTTCAAAGGGCGTGTTGGCGTCAACGTTGTTTATAACGCCGCCTCTCAAAATCAAATCGCCTATTTTAATATTGTCAGCCATAACTTCTCCCATTTTTTTATTAAACAATTGTAAAATTATTGCGCTTTTCCGTTTCTATAACGCTTCTCAAAGCGCCTTCGATGTCCTCAAAGTTGTATTCCATTCCTTCAAGCGAAAGGCTCAAAGTGCCTTGGTCCTCAACAGCCGCGTCAGGATTGTTGTCAATCGATTCAAGAATCCTGTTTATGTGCCCAAAGAGCTGGGACAAAATCACAAGCTCGTTTTGCGGGAACTTGTCAAAATTGGCGGAAGAAGACTCAACGTCATAAACCAAAGAACAAACGCGGCTGTAAAGGCCAAGCGCCTCGTCCCGAATTTTTCCAACCGGAAAATCCGCAAAGTAATTGTACTGCTTTTTTATTATAGCATGTCGGCTTGCGATGTGCAATAAAACATAGCGTCTTTCATCCTCGGTAAGCGAAAAATTTCCAGGGAACATTCTCTTGACCAAAAGCGTCAAATCTTTTTCTTTCTTAAACTCAAAGTCGCGCAAAAAATTATTAAGGACGCATTCCGGAATCTTAAACTTTAGGTTGGCCAACTCGCTGGGATTTTTTTTCATGTCGCCCTTGTTCCACTTTCCAACAGCGGGAACGTCCTGGCCCTTGAACCACAAGCGGGTTTCCACGCCATACAATTCCAAGTCGATTTTTTTTGAATGCAGCAAATAGTTTTCAACCGAGCCGCAATTAAATGAACAAAGGCCTTCAAGGTTTTCGTAAAAGGCAAAGGCCAGCTGCTCTTCGATTGTAGCGCAAGGGCCGTCCTTTTCCAAAATTTTTATCAAGGCCTCTTCAAACAAATCGTCCCACAAAAGCCGTTCGTGATCCGCGGCGTCCAACTGAACGATTCCGCTTTCCGCGTCGCGCTGTCTTGCCTGAGGAAAAATTTCTATCCAGCCCTTGTCCCAATTTATGACTCTGCAAACAATTCTGTCGCCAGCCCTAAGGCCGTTGGAATCGATGAAGCGCTCCAAGTCGCAGCCCGTCACCTTCACTTCCGACGGCAACTCAAAGTCAGTTGAAGCCAAATCATAGCCGACCATCGCCGGGTCAGCGGCAATGTATTGAACTTCGTATTCCTCGCCGTAAAGAATGTTCAAGTCGAGCGCCGTTTCCTTTCTAAAAGTTCCAACACGATGGGGAATTTTTTGGCCGTCGTAAAAGTAAGTCCAACTGGCGGGATTTTGCATTTCGTCAACGAAGGGCATAAAGCGGCTTCCGGGAACAAACATTTTGTTTTTGAATTCTTCCGCAGTCAAAGTGAAGCTGAAAAATTTATTGGTGAAGGCGGCCGAGCGAGTTACGAATTTTCCGTTTTCAATCCAAGAAACGTATGGACTGTCAACAAGATACTCTTCCCCTTCTTTTTGCGACAAAACAAAACCTTTGCGGCTCATTTCGCGAGTGAAATCTTTGAGAGTAAAAGGGCTCTTGCGCGACCTTAAAAAATCGTCAACCGCCAAATCTTCCGAAAATTGCATTGTTGTTTATAATATAGCGCAATTTTTTTGAGTTGGCAAGCGTAGCGAATTGCGCGCTTCCCGCAAAAATAAGAAGCCCCGAAACAAGTTCGGGGTTTCTTCAAGCGTCTTGCTTAAACGTTTCTAATGTCTTCTATCGGACATTTTATTTCAGTAAAAATCTTTTTTAGTTTTGCCATCGGAACGCCAGTCACCTTAAGCGTTAGCGGCCTCTTCTTTTTGTCGCTTGAAGCGGTGGTCACCAACGAAATGATGTTGCCGCCCGCTTCGGCGATTTTCTGGGAAATCTTCGCCATTTCGCCTGGAATGTCGTTGGGATACAAAACAGCGCGAACGCCCTTTTGTGTCACGCCGAACATTTCCGCGAACATAAAGAACAAGTCGCTTTCCGTGATGATTCCAACAAGCGCGCTGCCTTTGACTACCGGCAAACAACCGACTTGCTTTTCCACCATAACGCGGGCGGCTTCCTCAACAACGTCGTCGGGCGAAACGCTAAAGACCTTTGTGGTCATGATTTTCTTTACGTTCAACTTTGAAAGAAGATAGCTTATTTCGTACATGTCAAGCGTTGTGGCAAGGCTCGGTCCAGCCTGAAGCAAGTCGTTCTTGGTTATAATGCCAACGAGCTTTCCGCCCTTCACAACCGGCAATTTGCTGATATTGTTTTTGTTCATCAATTCTTTGGCTTCTGTAACGGTGGTTTCCGGCTCAACAGTAATCACCGATTTTTTCATCACGTCTTTTACAATCATCGCGTTCCTCCAATAAAAAAGCGCTTCTTACATTATACCACAGTTTTTAAAATTATGAAAAAAAAACGCTTCAAGCCGCGCGCCTTTTTTTCATATTCAACACCTTGAGCCGCGGCTCTTGATCTTTTCAAGAATCAGCCGCCCAAGTAGGCTTCTTTAACCGCGGGATCTTTTGCCAATTCTTTCGCGTCGCCGTCTTTTGTAATCGAGCCTGTTTCAAGAACATAAGCGCGGTTGCTGATTGAAAGAGCCTTAAAGGCGTTTTGCTCAACCAACAAAATCGTCGTTCCGTCCTTGTTGATTTTTTGAATGATTTCAAAAATTTCGTCAACCAAAATCGGAGCCAAGCCCATGCTGGGTTCGTCAAGCAAAAGCAATTTTGGCTGCGACATCAAGCCGCGTCCCATCGCAAGCATTTGCAATTCGCCGCCGCTCAAGGTTCCGCTTATTTGATTGATTCTTTCTTTCAATCTTGGAAAGAGCTCGTAAACTTTTTCCATGTCAGACTTGATTCCAGCCTTGTCGTTTCTTGTAAAGGCGCCCATTTCCAAATTGTCGCGAACCGTCAAATTCAAGAAAATGCGGCGGCCTTCCGGCACTTGAATCAAGCGTCTTTTTACGATTTCGTTCGGGGCGACGTTGGTGATGTCCTCGCCTTCAAATTCAATCTTTCCGCCGCGCTTTTTTATGATGTTTGAAATCGCGTGAAGCGTCGTTGTTTTTCCGGCGCCGTTCGAGCCAATCAAAGAAATTATCTCGCCCTTCTCAACGTTAAAGCTTATTTCTCTCAAGGCGTTGATCGCGCCGTAGCTAACAGACAATTTTTGAACTTTAAGCATTCAAAGCCTCCTGGCCAAGGTAAGCCTTTATTACCTGAGGATTCGTTTTTATTTGGTCCGGACTTCCCTGCGCGATGATGCGGCCGTAATCCAAAACCATAATGCGCTCGCAGATTCCCATTACCAATCTCATGTCGTGCTCAATGAGCAAAATCGTCAAGTTGAATTCCTTTCTGATAAAGGCGATCATGTTCATAAGGTCTTCGGTTTCCTGGCCGTTCATTCCGGCGGCAGGCTCGTCGAGCAAAAGAATTTTTGGATCGCTTGCAAGAGCGCGGGCGATTTCCAATTTTCGCTGTTCTCCGTAAGGAAGATTTTTGGCAAGCTCTTTTTTCTTCGAGTCAATCTTGAACAATGAAAGCAAGAGGTCCGCCTTCTCTTCCATTTGCTTTTCGTCCTGCCTAAAACGGGGCGTTCTAAAAAGCGCGTCAATCGGATTTGAAGAGCGCAAATTGTGCAAGGCAACCTTTACATTGTCTTGAACCGAAAGATTTCCAAAAAGCCTGATGTTCTGAAAAGTTCGAGCGATTCCCAAACGGCAGTGTTCCGCGGGATTCATTTTATTGATGACGCGCGACTTTCCTTTTTTGTCCCAAAAATTTATTTGGCCTTCTGTCGGCGTGTAAACTCCGCTCAACATATTGAAGACCGTCGTCTTTCCCGCGCCGTTAGGTCCAATCAAACCGACCAACTCTCCTTCGTAAAGAGAGCAGTCAAAATCGCTTACAGCGCGAAGGCCGCCGAAAACAATCGAAACTCCGGAAGCCTGCAAAACCATTTTTCTTTCTTCTGCCATTACTTTGCCTCCGAATTTTTTTTGCCCTTTAATTTTTTCTGAACGAATTTTCTCGCGCCGTCAAAAGCTTTGACGAATGAAAGCTCTTTTGTTCCAAGCAAGCCTTGCGGCCTGAAAATCATTACCAAAATCAAAACGACTGGATAGAAGAGCAAGCGGTAGTTCTGCAAGAAGCGCAAGAACTCTTGCAAGTAAGTCAAAACGTAAGAAGCCAAAACGCTTCCTGTTGTAGACCCCATTCCGCCCAAAACGACGAAAATCAAGTAATCGATGCTTTTTGTAAAACCCGCTTGGTCAGGCTTGATAAAGCCAATCAAGCAAACGTAAAGCGCGCCGCCGATTCCAGCGACAAAACTGGCCATTACAAAGCCAATCATCTTGTAGCGGAAAACTCCGATGCCGCTAGAGTTCGCGGCAATCTCGTCTTCTCGAACTGCAAGAATCGCGCGTCCGTATGAAGAGCGGATGAAGTTTTGAATCAGGGCAATCAGAATTACCAAGGTTCCAGTAACAACCGCAAAAGCGACAGCGGCGTTAAAAACCATTATTGTGTTGAACTGAATTCCGTTTGGTCCGCCAGTCCATTGCTTCAAGTTTACCAAGAAGACGCGGATGATTTCGCCAAAGGCAAGCGTTACAATCGCCAAGTAGTCGCCTTCCAAGCGCAAGGTCGGAAAGCCGATCAAAAAGCCAAAGAAGGCTGTTATAGCGGCCGCCAAAATTATCGCAAGCGGAAGGGGAACATGCGCGTTTGTACAAAGCAAAATAGTTGAGTATCCGCCAATCGCCATAAAGCCCGCTTGGCCCAACGAAAGCTGGCCTGTGATTCCGCAAATTATGTTTACGCTCAAAGCCATAATCGCGTTGATTCCCGCCAACGAAAAAATCTGAGCCGTGTACGCGTCAATAACTCCAGCCGCAATCAAAGCCGCGGGAATCGCTGTCGCGGCAATTCCAACAATAAACAATATCAATGTGTTTCTAAAATTCTTTGTCATACGTCAAACCTTGATTACTCTTTTCTTTCCCAAAAGGCCGGTCGGCTTTACCAACAAAATCAAAATCAATATTCCAAAACTGATTGCGTCAGCGTATTGGCTTGGTCCGTAACCCTTGGTCATCGTTTCGGCGATTCCCAAAATCACGCCGCCAATCATCGCTCCCGGAATCGAGCCGATGCCTCCAAGAACGGCGGCGACAAAGGCTTTAAGGCCAGGCATATATCCCATCAAAGGATCAACTTGCGGATAGGCGCTGGCGTACAAAACTCCGCCCGCGCCCGCAAGCACCGAACCAATCGCGAATGTGACGGCAATCGTTTTATTGACGTTGATTCCCATCAAGCTTGAAGCCTGCATGTCGTAGCTTACAGAACGCATGGCCTTTCCAGTCCTTGTGTAGTTTACCAAAACGTGAAGCGCCAACATTAACAAAACGCTGGCGATAATTACCAAGGCCTTGATTCCCGGAATTGAAACGGGTCCAATGTTTATCTCTGGAACTGTCAAGGCCGGAAACTGCTTTGGATCCGGGCCGGCAAAGGGAAGAACGCGCATTAAGTTTTGCAAAATCAATTCCACGGCAATCGCGGTAATCAATGAATTCAACCTGGGCGCGTTTCGCAAAGGCCTGTAAGCCAAACGCTCAATCGCAAGTCCAAGCAAGCCGCAAAAAACCATGGCGACCAAAAGCGCTCCCGCAAAGCCAAAGCCAGTCGCTCCAAAAGCGACCAATACAAAATAGCCAGCATAAGCGCCCATCATCATAATGTCGCCGTGCGCGAAGTTGATAAGGGTTACAATTCCATAAACCATCGTGTAGCCAAGCGCAATCAACGCGTAAATGCTTCCAAGCGAAAGTCCGTTAATGAATTGTTGCAAAAACAAAGAACCGCCGTCCACTTTTTTTCTCCGTACCTTTATAATATGTTTTTTGTCAATCGTTTTTAAATTAACAAAAATATGTCAAAACAAAATAAAAGCGCCTGCCCCGACCAGCGGAACAAGCGCCTCATTGCGCTAAAATATATTAAAGCATTTTTTACATTTATTCAAGCCCGTTAGTTGCCGCTCATGCGGCTAACAAATATTTTTGGGCTTGCAAAAGTTTTTTTGCCGCCATTTCAGCTGAACAATAGTTCGGCTGAACGCGCGCGTTTTGCAAGCGCGTTTGTTGCCGCTCATGCGGCTAACAAATATTTTTGGCCTTGCAAAAGTTTTTTTTTGCCGCTATTACGGCTGAACCGTTGTCTTGTAAACGGCTGACAACTTTCCGTCCTCGCCCTTTACCAATTCAAGCATAACAGCCGCTTTAATCGGGTTGCGCTTTGCGTCAAAAGAAAGGTTTCCTGTAACGTAATCGCCCTTAATGCTCTTGAGCGCTTCCTTAACGGCAGTAGCGTCAGCGCTTCCAGCCTTAACGATTGCGTCCTTGAGCAAGTATACGGCGTCGTATCCAAGCGCGGCGAAAGAGTTGGGGTCCTTGTTGTACTTAGCGCGGAAAGCGGCAACGTACTTCTGAACAGCCGGGCTTGTTGAGTCAACGGCGTAGTGGTTTGAATAGAAGCCGTTCAAAACTTCGTCGCCAGCGTTTGATGTCAATCCGTCCCATCCGTCGGCGCCAACAAAAGCGACGTTGATTCCCTGGGCGCGAGCCTGCTTGGCGATCAAGCTTACAACGTTGTAGTAGTCTGGCAAGTAAAGAACGTCAGGATTGGCGTTCTTGATTTTTGTCAACTGAGCGTTGAAGTCTTTGTCGTTTGTGGCGTAAGATTCTTTGGCAACGATTTTTCCGCCCAAAGAAACAAAAGTCTTTTCAAAGTTTTCTGTCAAGCCAACTGAATAGTCGTTTCCGATGTCGTAGAGAATCGCGGCGTTCTTTGAGCCAAGATTTTCAACAGCGAACTTTCCGCCAACAGTTCCCTGGAAGGGGTCGATGAAGCAAGCGCGGAAAATGTAGTCGCCGGCGTCCGTGATGTCCGGAGCTGTGGCGGCAGGAGCGATCTGAACGATTTTCTGAGCCTGGGCGCGGCTTGTAACAGCCTTTGTGCAGCCAGATGTAAGAGAGCCGATCACCAACTTAACGCCGTCTTTTGTCGTCAATTTCTGGAAGGCGTTTACAGTTTTGTCAGGATTTCCTTCGTCGTCTTCGCTAATCAAAACAACTTTCTTTCCGTTAATACCGCCAACTGCGTTGATTTCTTCAATGGCCAAGTCAATGCCGTTCTTGCATTCAACGCCATAAACGCTTACGTTTCCGCTCAAGGGGAAAATTCCGCCAATCTTGATGCTGTCAGATTCTTTCTTTCCGCATGAAGCCATAGCAAAAAGCGAGGCAGCCGCCAACGCCGCTAATACGATTTTTTTCATTTCCAATCTCCTTTATAAAATTAGAATTTCGGTAATTTTGCTGAAATAACGCCCTTTTGTCAATATATTTTAAAAAAAACTTAAATTTTTAAGCGACACTCAAAGCAAAAGGCAATAAAAAAACCGCGCGGTTTCGCGCGGTTTTGAAAGGCAAAAAGTCCTTAGGCCTGAGCTTCAGCAGCAGGGGCTTCTTCAGCGGCTGGGGCTTCCGCAGCGGCGGGAGCGGCGGCCGGCTTTTCAAGACGAGCCTTGTTCTTAAGGTGGGCTTTGCAGAATTTGCAAATCATTACCTTTTTTCCGTCAAGGTCATATTCATAAACAACCTTGATGTTGGGGTTTTTGCAGATAGGACACATACCGCGGCCGTGATTTACGGTCTTGCGAAGTCCAGTTCCACGATGCGCTTTAGACATTACTTGCTCTCCTTCGCTTCTTTCTTAGCGGGCTCTTTTTTGTCCGCTTTTTTAGCGTCTTTCTTAGCCTGTGCGGCGGCCTTCTTTTCCTCAACCTTGTCAAGATTGTAGTCAACCAATTCAAGGATTACAACATCAGCGGCGTCGCCTTCGCGGAAGCCCAATTTAAGGATGCGAGTGTATCCGCCATTGCGTTCCTTCATGCGTGGGGCGATGTCAGTAAAAAGCTTGTTCAAAACTTTTTCGTCGGCGATATACTTTGCTACTTCGCGGCGATTGTGAACGCTGTCAACCTTGGCGCGAGTCAAGAGCTTTTCAGCCTTTCTGCGCGCTTCCTTTGCCTTAGCTTTAGTAGTAGTAATGCGTTCAAATCTAAAAAGAGAAGTAACCATATTGCGCAACATGGCGCGGCGATGCGCTGTCGTGCGGCTCAGCGCGTTAAAACCAGTTCTATGATTCATCTGATTCTTCCTTTTTCTTAGTTAAATTAACAGCATCCTTAAGATAGCTGTAGTCCGTCATACCCAAAGTCAAGTTCCATTCAAGCAACTTTTCTTTGATTTCTGTAAGACTCTTTTTGCCAAAGTTTCTAGTCTTGGCAATGTCATCTTCCGTCTTCTTTGTCAATTCGCCGATTGTGCGAATGTTGGCGTTCTTCAAGCAGTTTGAAGAGCGAACAGACAATTCAAGCTCCTCAACCGGAGTGCTCAACAAGGCGCGGATATGCTCATCCTCTTCGCCCATGTCGTCATCGTTAGTTGAATCGCTGTCGTCAAAATTGATGAAAACAGAAAAATGCTCTTTCGCGATTTTAGCGGCTTCGCTCAAAGCGTCGGCCGGTTCAATCGATCCGTCAGTTGTAATTTCAAGGCAGAGCTTGTCGTAGTCGTTTCTTTGTCCAACACGACAAGGTTCAATAGAATACTTAACCTTTTTTACAGGGCTGAAAATCGCGTCCATAGGAATCGTTCCGACAACTTCAATGTACTTGTCGTTGGTTTCCGCAGGAACGTAACCGCGTCCCAAGTCAACTTGAATCTCAATGTCGATTTTTGCGTCGTCCATCATAGTGAACAAAAGCATATCTTTCGACATAACTTCAAGATGGCCTTCTTTTTCAAGGTCGTTGCTCGTAACCTTTCCAGGACCCTTGAATTCATAAAGAATTGTGTCCTGCTCAGTGTCGCCCATAAGGCGCAAGCGAACTTGCTTCAAGCTGTTCAAGATTTCCAAGGTGTCTTCAGACACATTCGGAATAGCCTGGAACTCGCTCGAAATCACGTGAGAAACATTGTCAGAGTCATAAGAAGTAATTCTAATGGAAGTAATGGCGTATCCCTGAATCGAAGACAGCAAAACACGGCGCAGGGTGTTTCCTACAGTCGTGCCGAATCCGGGTTCAAACGGATAGGCATAGAACTTTCCACAGTTCGGCTGAGAAGATCCTTGATCCTCAAACTTTACGCCCTTAGGTCTCTGAAAACCTTTAAGCAGATTTTTGCGAGCCATTTGAACTCCTTACTTATTTAGAATAATATTCAACCACGAGCTGCTCTTTTACATCGTAATCGATGTCACTGCGAGACGGCAGAGTAGTAACCTTTCCCGATAAATTGTCCTTGTCTGATTCGAGCCAAGCCGGAACTTTGCGTTCTTCGATTCTGGCAACCAATTTCTTAATGCTTGAAGAAGCCTTGCTCTTCTCTTTGAACGCGACAACATCGCCGGCTTTAACCAAGTAAGAAGGAATGTCTACCTTCCTGCCGTTTACCGTAATGTGTCCGTGGTTGACAAGCTGTCTGGCCTCGTTGCGAGTCTTGGCAAAACCAAGTCTGTAAACAACGTTGTCCAAGCGGCTTTCAAGCAACTGAAGCATAATCTCGCCAGTAACGCCAGGCTTGCGAACAGCCATTTCGTAATAAAGTCTGAACTGCTTCTCGAGAACTCCGTAGATAAAGCGGAGCTTCTGCTTTTCGTCAAGCTGAAGGCCGTATTCAGATCTCTTGCGGCGAGTTTCCTTTTGATTTCTTTTGCTTACTTTGCCGTAGCCCAAAACGAGCGGATTCAATCCTAATTTCTTGCAGCGTTTAAGGATAGGTGTAGTGCTTTTACCCATTATTTACTCCTTAAGAATTACATTGAGCGCGTCTTGCGCGGGCGGCATCCGTTGTGCGGAATCGGAGTTACATCAGAAATAGACTTAACTTTAAGTCCCTGGTTTCCAATAGCGCGAACGGCGTTTTCACGACCCATGCCGGGTCCCTTTACAAATACGTGAACTTCACGCAAACCATAGCTTACAGCCTTTTGAACAGCTGTTTCGGCAACAGTCTGAGCGGCAAAAGGAGTTGATTTTTTAGCTCCTCTAAATCCGAGACCGCCGCTTGAAGCCCATGAAAGCGCGTTTCCGTTCAAGTCAGTAACTGTTACGATTGTATTGTTAAAAGACGCCTGAATGTAAACGTTTCCTTCGTAAACGCTCTTCTTTTCCTTTCTTTTTTTAACAGTAGCCAATTAGTTTACCTCCGCCTTACGCTTTCTTCTTGTTCGCAACAGTCTTCTTCTTACCCTTGCGAGTTCTTGAATTTGTACGCGTTCGCTGGCCGCGAACCGGAAGTCCTTTGCGGTGGCGCTGGCCACGGTAAGATCCGATATCGATAAGGCGCTTGATGTTAAGACCGATTTCCGAGCGGAGACGGCCTTCAACCTTGTACTCTTTGTCGATGATTTCACGAAGCTTTGTCAACTCGTCCTGAGACAAATCGTTCATCATTGTCTCTTCTTTAATCTCCGCCTTGGCGCAGATTGTGCGAGCCGCTGAACGGCCAATGCCGTAAACATAAGTCAAAGCAATTTTAACTTGTTTATTTGGGAGGTCAACTCCCGCAATTCGAGCCATCTGTTACTCCTCAACCCTGTCTCTGCTTGTGCTTAGGATTTACGCAAATGATGCGGACGATGCCGTTTCTTTTGATAACCTTACACTTGTCGCAGATAGGCTTTACGCTGGTTCGTACTTTCATAAAAGTCCCCCTGGAAATGTGATAGATATTTCCCGATTATGGCAATTCGCAATGAATTACAATCGGGAAACACGAGTATAGCACATTTCGCCATTTTTAGTCTAGAGCTTTGCCCAAAAAACTTACAGATTTCTTGAGCGGCTTCTACCCTTCTTCATGAATCCATCCATATGGTGCATTCTCAAAAGGGCTTCAATTTGGCTCATTGTATCCAAGTCAACACCAACCATAATTATCAATGAGGTTCCGCCCATCAACATCGCTACTGACTGCGGGAACTTAAAGACAAGCTGGATGATTGTCGGCAATATCGCTATTACCGCAAGGAACAACGCGCCTGGCAAAATCAAACGGTTGAGTATTTTCTGCAAATGCTCTTCCGTCTTGTCTGTCCTTACTCCGGGAATGGAGCCGCCGTTTTCTCGGATTTGCTTTGCTATTTCAGTGGGGTTCAGGGTTACCTGAGTGTAGAAGTATGCAAAGAAGATGATAAGGACAACCAACAATACGTTATACCATACACCCGTCGGATTCAGAATTACAGCCAATTTCTGAACCCATCTTGCAGCGCCAGAGTTGCTAGCGATTGATGAAACAAGCTGCATGGGAAGCGTCAAAAACGATGAAGCGAAAATCAAGGGAATTACATTTGACGGATTCACCTTAAATGGGATGTATGTGTTCTGGCCGCCATACATTTTTCTGCCTACAACGCGCTTGGCGTAGTTGACAGGAATCTTTCTCTCGCCGGATTCTTCAAATACAACGAGGGCGATGATTCCAACAAAAATGATGAGGGCTACAATTACAAAAACAATGTTCAGTTGGCCGTTGCGAACCTGTTCAACAAGTTCAGCGACCGCGCTGGGCATGCGGGCTACGATACCGGCAAAAATCATGATTGAAATGCCGTTTCCGATTCCGCGAGCCGTGATTTGGTCGCCAAGCCAAACTGTTACCATAGAACCTGTCGTTACGGTCAAAATCGCAAGGAGCTTAAAGGCAACTTCGTTGTTCAACGAAATAACGCCGATGTTCTTTGCGTAAATTGTAACCGCGAACGATTGGATAACGCAGACAAGAATCGTTCCTGTTCTTGTCCACATTTGCATTCTCTGCTGGCCGCCTTCTTCCATTACCGCTCTTTTCATAGAAGGGAAAATGATAAGAAGGAGCTGCATGATAATCTGCGTTGAGATGTAGGGCATTACGCCCAACATGAATACAGAAAAGTTTGAGAACGCGCCGCCAACAAAGAAGTCCATATAGCTTGCAAAAGCGTTGTTGTTTTGAGCGGCAAGGTTGTTAAAGTATTCAAACAAAGCTGCAGCGTCCACGCCCGGAATTGTGAGAACGCATCCGAGTCTGTAGACAGCCAGGACAACTATTGTAAAGAGAAGGCGGCTGCGTAGTTCTTTAATTTTAAACATGTTCGCAATAGAATTCATTTATTCCGCCTTAGTCTTTTTTTTCTGTTTTTTCAGCCTTTTTAACCTCAACGACAGAGCCGCCGGCCTTTTCTACCTTTTCTTTCGCAGACTTTGAAACCTTGTCAAGAGAAACTGTAACCTTCTTTGTAAGGTTTCCTGTTCCCAAAAGTTTGACAGAAAGATTCTTTGACTTGTTGGCCTTGATAAGCTTTTTGGCAATCAAAGTTTCTTTGTTGACGGTTTCGCCGTCAGCGTACTTGGCTTCGATGTCGCAAAGGTTTACAACGTCAAATTCAACCTTGAACGGATAGTTTGAGAATCCGCGCTGGGCAATGCGGCGGTAAAGAGGCATCTGTCCGCCTTCAAAGCCTACGTAAGGCTGTGGCGAACCGCTTCTTGACTGGGCGCCTTTGTTACCCTTGCCGGCTGTCGTTCCGAGTCCTGATGAAGAGCCGCGGCCGACAATTTTTCTCTTTTTATTAGCTCCTTCAGGGGCTGTCAATACTGGATTGTACTCTGCCATTATTGGATCTCCTCAACTTTTACAAGGTGAGCCACAGAGGCCACCGCTCCGCGTACAGAAGGAGTGTCTTCCTGCACTACAGAGGAACTGATTTTCTTTAATCCCAAACTTCGGACAGTGGCGCGCTTGGCGGGCTTTTGTCCGATAACGCTTTTTACAAGTGTAATCTTAAGTTTTGCCATGATTAACCCCACATCTCGCTCAGAGTTTTGCCTCTGTTCTTGGCGACAACGCCGGCGTCAAGCATGTGCTCGATGGCGTCAAATGTCGCGCGAACTACGTTCACAGAAGAGCTTGAGCCAAGGGACTTTGAAATGATGTCCGTAACTCCAGCCGCATCCATAATGGCGCGAACAGGGCCGCCGGCGATGATTCCAGTACCGGCGCTGGCTGGGCGCAAAAGAACTTCTGAGCTCTTGAATTTTCCAATTACGTCGTGAGGAACAGTTCCGCGTTTAATCGGAAGAGTGATAAGGTTTCTCTTGGCGCGATCGAGACTCTTTTTGATAGCCTCAGTTACGTCATTGGCCTTTCCAAATCCGTATCCTACACGACCCTTCTGGTCGCCTACAACGCTGAGCGCCGCGAAAGACATTCGGCGGCCGCCCTTTACAGTCTTTGAAGTTCTGTTAAGAGTAACGAGCTTTTCAACGAACTCTTTTTCCTTAGGCTCTTTGTCAAATTTATTCTGGCGTTCCATAGTATCTCCTAGAATATAATACCCGCTTCGCGAGTACCGTCAGCAAGAGCCTTTACAACTCCATGATAAAGATAACCATTGCGATCAAAAACCACAGTGGTAATGTTCTTTTCCTTAAGGCGCTGGCCAAAAGCTTTGCCAAGTTTTGCGGCGCCTTCAACTGTCGGTTTTACGGTCGCAAAATCTTTTTCCATCGTAGAAATGGCGGCGAGAGTTTTTCCTTCGTCGTCATTGATTACCTGAACATAAAGGTTCTTGTTGCTGCGAGTAACTGTCATGCGAGGGCGTTCAGCCGTTCCGTAAACAGTCTTGCGAATGTGAACCTTTCTGTGAAGGCGCTTTCTATCTTTGTCGTTAAGTTTTCTAATCATA
This sequence comes from Treponema sp., assembly GCA_024689365.1. Classification (GTDB taxonomy): domain Bacteria; phylum Spirochaetota; class Spirochaetia; order Treponematales; family Treponemataceae; genus Treponema_D. The sequence continues at coordinate 22,877 of JAILDQ010000132.1, forward strand.
TCGCCCGCCTTTATTTAACGCCAGTCTTACCGACTTTGCGTCTAATAACTTCAGTTGAATAGCGGATTCCCTTTCCTTTGTAAGGCTCGGGAAGGCGCAACTTGCGGATTTGGGCGCAGAATTCGCCGATTTGCTGCTTGTTGATTCCTGAAACTGCAATCTTTCCAGACGGGTCCGCTACAACCGCAAGACCTTCAGGGATAATAGCGATAAAATCGTTTGAATAGCCCAAGTTCATAATAAGTTCCTTGCCTTTAACTTCAGCGCGGAAACCTACTCCGTTGATAATGAGAGACTTGGTGAAACCGTTTGTAACGCCCTCTACCATATCCTTTACCAAAGAACGGTACAAACCGTGATCGGCGTTGGCTTGGCGGCTTTCGTTAAGCGGCTTTACTGTAATCTCATTGTTTTCAAAGGCAACTTCAACATTTTTGCTGAACTTCTGCTTGAGTTCGCCTTTGGCTCCCTTTACAGCAATTTCGTTGTCTTTGATAGTCACTGTCACGCCAGCGGGTACGGCAACAGGAAGCTTTCCTAATTTAGACATTTTCTTCCTCCTATTACCAAACTTTGCAGACTAATTCGCCGCCGACCATCTTTTCTGACGCTTTCTTTCCAGTTGTAACGCCAGCTGATGTCGAAACAATGACTGAACCGTATCCGTTGCGAACACGGGGCAGATCTTTATAACCTGAATAAACACGGCGGCCAGGAGTTGAAATCTTTTCAATTCCGTGAATTACCGGTTCATTCTTGTCATCATACTTGAGGAAAATGCGGATTGTGTTCTTTCCGTCTTCCTGAACTTTCTTGAAGTTTTTAATGTATCCTTCAGTCTTGAGAATCTTTACAATTTCCAACTTCAATTTTGACGCCGGGATATCCACTTTTTCGTGGCGGGCCATCACCGCATTGCGGATTTTTGTAAGCATATCTGCTACTGGATCTGATGCGCTCATATTACTTCTCCTACCACTACCAACTTGACTTTGTTACGCCAGGTAACAAACCTTCACTAGCATACTTGCGGAAGCAAAGACGGCACATCTTGAACTTGCGGAGATATCCTCTCGGACGACCGCAAAGCTGACATCTATTGTACTGACGTGTCGAGTACTTAGGAGCGCGCTTTGCTTTGATAATCATCGATTTTTTAGCCATGACTTCCTCGTTTACTTTCTAAAGGGCATATTGAACTTGTTGAGCAAAGCGCGGGCCTCGCTGTCAGTTCTTGCGCTTGTTACGATAGTGATATTCATACCCGCAATCTTAGTGATCTTGTCAAAGTCGATTTCGGGGAAAATGATCTGCTCCGTAATTCCAAGAGAGAAATTTCCGTGGCCGTCAAAACCAGTGGCCTTGATGCCGCGGAAGTCCTTAACGCGCGGAAGGGCAACATTGATCAAGCGGTCCAAAAATTCATACATAATTGTTCCGCGCAATGTTACCATAGCGCCGATTTCTGCGCCCTCACGAAGTTTGAAGTTGGCAATCGATTTCTTTGCCTTTGTCTTGACCGCTTTCTGACCTGTGATTTGTGTCAAGTCAGCAACTGCGGCGTCAAGAAGTTTCTTATTTCCGAGAGCTTCGCCAACGCCCATGCTTACTACGATCTTTTTGATCGCAGGAATCTGCATAGGTGATGTATATCCCAACTCTTTGAAGAGTTCGGGAGCGATAGTGTCTTTATAGACTTTCTTAAGCCGGGGTACGTAATTTGCCATTATAGCGCTTCTCCACATTTGCGGCAGACACGAGTTTTCTTGTCTCCGTCGAGCTTATAACCAATTTTTACAGGGCGTTTGCATTTAGGGCAAACGATGCCCACGTTTGAAATATGAATCGGCGCCTCAACTTCAGCGATGCCGCCGGCATCCTGTTGGCTGCGTCTTTTCATAGCCTTCTTTACAAAGTTAACGCCAGATACAATTACTGCATCTTTTTTGGTAAGAACGCTGACAACTTTTCCTTGCTTGCCTTTGTCCTTTCCTGTAAGAACCTGTACTGTATCGTCTTTGCGAATCTTGAATTTCTTAACCATACCTACACTCCTTACAGAACTTCCGGAGCCAACGAAATGATCTTCATGTAATCTTTCTCACGAAGTTCGCGGGCTACAGGTCCAAAAATGCGTTTTCCAACAGGGTTCTTGGAATCGTCTACAATTACGCAGGCGTTGTCGTCAAAACGGATGTATGTTCCGTCCGGGCGGCGGTATTCCTTGGCTTGGCGGACAATAACCGCCTTCTTAATTGAACCCTTTTTGATTGTTGACGTAGGAATGGCTTCTTTGATTGCCACTACTACGATGTCGCCGATACCAGCATAGCGGCGGTGAGTTCCGCCGAGCACCTTGATGCACTGGGCAATCTTGGCGCCGGAGTTGTCGGCTACTGTCATGCATGACTGCATTTGAATCATAATCTTAACTCCTTACTTCGCTCGTTCAACGATTGATTCCAAGCGCCAGCGCTTGTCTTTGCTCAATGGACGGCACTCAACAATCTTTACTGTATCGCCGATGTGAGCGTCATTCTTTTCATCGTGCGCCTTGCACTTCTTGCTTCTTGTAACGTATTTCTTGTAAAGAGGATCCATGCGTTTTGTAGTGATTGTAACTACGATGGTTTTGTCCATCTTGTCGCTAGTTACGAGTCCTACATAAGAGCGCTTTCCACTTTTTACAGCTTTCTGTTCTTCTGCCATGGGTCAACTCCTACTTTTTGCCTTCAGAAGAACCGGCCTTTTGCTCGGCGGCCTTCTGGGTGATGAACGTGTTCAAGCGGGCGATTTCGCGGCGCATGTTGCGTTTTTCCATCGGATTGTCTACATGAGAAACAATCATCTTGAATCTCAATTCCATGTACTTCTGCTTAAGCTCGTCGCGGCGCGCAACCAATTCGGCATAAGACAGTTCTTTATCGTTGTTCTTTTTCTTTGAATCAGCCATCTTATTCCTCCATTACGCGTGCGTAGGCTTAAAAGCAATCTTTGTCAAAACCGGCAATTTGGCGCTGGCCAAGCGCAAGGCTTGTTCGGCCAACTTAATGTCAACTCCGCCGATTTCAAACAAAATCATTCCAGGCTTGAGGTTGGCGGCCCAGAATTCAGGGGCGCCCTTACCCTTACCCATGCGGACTTCAGCCGGCTTCTTAGAGATCGGCTTGTCCGGGAATACACGAATCCAAATATTTCCTTTGCGGTCAAGTTTGCGGCTAATGGCAACACGACAGGCTTCGATAACGCGAGCGTTAAGCCATGCGGGTTCCATTGCAACAAGAGCTATATCGCCAAAGTCAATATGATTATCGCGGGTAGCGAAACCACGCTGCTTTCCGCGCTGCACCTTTCGGTGCATTACTCTTTTTGGTGCGAGAGGCATCGTTTAACTCCTTGCCTTTGCGACAGTATCTTTTGTCTGCTTTTCAGACTCAGACTTATCAGAAGAACGCTGAGGACGGTCGCGTCTTGGCTTTCTTACCATCTGACCTGCGTCTTCGTTCTGCTCGTGACCATAGTTCATTCCGTTATAAACCCAAACCTTGATGCCGATTTTTCCGTAAGTTGTAAGGGCTTCAAACGTGCCATAGTCGATGTCAGCGCGAAGAGTGTGAAGAGGAACGCGTCCTTCCTTGTGTTCCTCTGTCCTTTTCATTTCAGCTCCGCCGAGACGGCCAGCCAAGCGAATCTTAATTCCCTGGGCTCCGGCGCGCATCGCGTTGGAAGCTGACTGCTTAAGAGCCTTGCGGAATGAACCGCGACCCATAAGCTGGCGGCCGATATTCTGGGCAATCAAAGAAGCGTTCAAATCACCGCGTTTGATTTCTTTAATCTTAATTTGAACTTTCTTTGTAAGCTGCTTTTGAATGTCAGCGCTGATTTTTTCAATTGTCGCGCCCTTAAGTCCGATGATAACACCGGGATGCGCAGTGTGAATTACAATAGTAACACGCTGCGGGTGGCGAACAATCTCTATTTCGGCAATATCCGCGCCCTTGCATTCAGGAAGGCTTGAAACCAACTTTCTGATTTTGAAGTCTTCCAAAACCAAGTCTGCGTATTCGCGAGGATCCGCATACCAGCGGGATTGCCATGTTTTGTTTACGCCCAAGCGCAAACCAATCGGATTAACTTTCTGACCCACTTTTTATTCCCCCGCCTTTTCAGCAACAGTGACGGTAATATGACACATGCGTTTGAGCAACTGATCGGCTCTTCCGCGAGCTCGGCACCAAATTCTCTTAAGTCTTGGACCTTCGTCTACGCGAATCTCTTTTACATAGAGCATATCTTCATCCAACTTGTCGTTAGCGACAAGGGCGTTCGCCATGGCTGACTTCAAAGTCTTGCCGATGAGCTTTGCGCCTTTCTGAGGCATGTTCTCAAGAACAGCCACCGCTTTTGAACAAGGCATTCTGGAAATTGCGTGAGCTACAGGGCGAACCTTTGTAGGAGACGCAATAAGGAATTTTGTAGTGGCTACATAGCCTTTTGTTTCTGCCATAATATCCACCTTTATTTGTCAGCCTTATCGGCTGTCTTGTCGGTTCCGCCATGTCCGCGGAATACACGTGTAGGAGCAAACTCGCCGAGCTTGTGGCCAACGAGGTTTTCCGTAATGTAAACCGGAATCCATGACTTTCCGTTGTGAACAGAAATAGTGTTTCCAACCATTTCAGGAATAATTGTGGAACAACGAGAATATGTTTTTACCATCTTCTTTTCGCTGGCTCCAGACTTATTCATTTCAACAATCTTCTTGTAGAGCGACTTTTCAACAAAAGGCCCTTTTTTAACAGATCTTGACACAGTTAACTCCTAGCCTATTTCTTGCGACGTGAAATAATAAATTTGCTCGACGGCTTGCGCTTGTTGCGAGTTTTGTAACCCTTGCAAGGCTGGCCCCACGGAGTAACCGGATTGCGTCCCTTACCGGCGCCTTCACCACCACCAAGCGGGTGGTCAACCGGGTTCATCGCCATACCGCGAACAGTAGGACGAACTCCCATCCAACGACGGTGTCCGGCTTTTCCAAGCTGAACGTTCATATGATCTTCATTGCCTACAACGCCAATGGTCGCATAGCATTTGGCGTGAACGCGGCGCAATTCGCTTGATGGAAGGCGGATGATTACATAATCGCCTTCTTTGGCTGCGATTTGTGCGCTGGCTCCGGCTGAGCGGGCAAGCTGTCCGCCGCGGCCAAGGTTCAACTCAATGTTGTGAACCGTGAAACCAACCGGGATTGCCGCGAGAGGCAAAGCGTTTCCAACTGTCGGCGCGACGTTTTCGCCGGCCATAACTTTCATTCCAACTTTGAGATCTTTCGGCGCGATGATATAGCGCTTGTCTCCGTCGGCGTAATAAATCAAAGCGATGTTTGCGCTGCGGTTGGGATCGTATTCAATTGAATGAACAGTTCCCGGAATTCCGTGCTTGTTTCGCTTGAAATCAATTATACGGTACTTCTGTTTGTGACCGCCGCCCTGATGGCGCACTGAAATGCGTCCGCCAGCGCCGCGTCCACCGCGGGATGATTTGCCTGAAGTCAATTTCTTTTCGGGTTTGTCGGCTGTCAGGTCGTCCCTGCGGAGGTCAACACGTCCGCGAGTACCAGGTGTAATTGGCTTAAATACTTTAAGAGCCATCTGATTCCCCTTAGTTATCTATATTGCTCTATTCGAACAACTTAATTGTTTCGCCATCCGCTACGCGAACGATGGCCTTCTTGTAAGCGGCTGTCTTGCCCTTGCTTCCGCGAAGGCGCTTGACTTTTCCGTCTACGTTGATAGTCGTGCAAGAAATTACTTTTACATTGAAAAGCTTTCTAACGGCTTCCTTAATCTGAATCTTGCTTGCGTCCGGGCGAACAACGAAAACATACTTGTTCTCTTCGCGAAGGGCGTTTGCCTTTTCAGTTACAACTGGCTCAATAAGAATGTCTGTGAATTCCATAATTATTCAGCCTCCTTTTTATCCGCATAGAAGTCGCTGAGATTCTTAGCGGCGCTTTCAAGCAAGATTACCTTGCGGCCGTAATACAAATCATGCGCTCTGAGGCGGTTGTATGAAAGGAAATGCACATTGTAAAGGTTGCGTCCAGCCTGCTTGATTTTGGCGTCGTCGTCCTTAAGAATGATGACTGTGCGCTCGTCCTTGGCGAAGTTGTCAAGGATTTTAACCAAGTCTTTTGTCTTTCCGCTTTCTACAGTGAAATCTTCTACAACAGTAAGTCTGTCGCTCTGAGCCTGCATGCTCAAGATAGACTTCATTGCAAGGCGCTTTTCCTTTTTGGGAAGAGAGTAGCTAAAGTCTCTGGGCTTAGGTCCAAAGATAGTTCCTCCGCCAACCGTAATCGGAGACTTCTTGTCACCGCGGCGGGCGTTTCCTGTTCCCTTCTGCTTATACGGCTTCTTGTTAGATCCGTGCACTTCGGCGCGAGTCTTTGTGCAAGCCGTTCCAACACGCTTGTTTGCTAATTCGTTAGTGATGGCGTAGTAAATAACATCTTCATTTACCGGCTGGCCGAATACGTTATCGTCGAGTGAAATTGTACGCAGCTCTTTTCCATCGGTTGAATAGACTTTCTTTTCCATAAATCTTTTCCTCCGCCTTATTTCTTAACCGCGGACTTGACGATCAGCGTGCAGTTCTTATTCCCGGGGACGGCCCCGCGAACCATGATAACCTTCAATTCCGGATCGATTTTAACGATGCGAAGGTTCTGTACCGTAACGCGTTCTGTACCCATGCGTCCAGGCAACTTGATGTTCTTGAAGCTGTGGCCCGGAGTTGTACACTCGCCTGTTCCACCTGGCTCACGATGAAATTTAGAACCGTGAGTGGCTCGGCCTCCGTGGAAGCCCCATCTCTTCATTACGCCCTGAAAGCCCTTTCCTTTAGAAGTGGCTGTTACATCAAGAAAGCGAGTCTGTTCAAAAAGCTCAACGCCAATCTGGTCGCCGATCTTAACTTCGCCTTCAAAATCGCGGAACTCTTTCAATGTTCTTTTGGGAGTAACATTTTCTGTAAACTGTCCGGCGTAAGCCTTGTTCACCTTTGACGGCTTCAAATCGTCAAGGCCAAGAACAACGGCGTCATATCCGCAGTTTTCCTTTTTCTTTGTGGCAACGACAGTGTTAGGCTCAACGCGGATCACGGTCACTGGTGTCAGATTTCCGCTTTCGTCGAATACCTGGGTCATGCCCACTTTTTTTGCTATCAGACCTTTCATCTGAAATCTCCTATAGGTCGCCATCCCGGATCCACGGGACCGTGCCTTTTAATTGCAGCGAGCGTTGTTGCCAACGCTTACTGTTTAATTTCTACATCTACACCGGCTGGCAGTTCAAGTTTCATCAAAGAATCCATAACGTCTGAAGATGGATTCAAAATGTCAATAAGGCGTTTGTGCGTGCGCATTTCAAACTGCTCGCGTGACTTCTTGTTTACGTGAGGTGAACGAAGCACGGTAAACTTATTGATTCTTGTTGGAAGCGGAACCGGTCCTGCAACCTTGGCGCCCGCCTTCTGAACTGTTTGCACGATGGCTTTAGCGCTCTGATCGATCAACTCAACATCGAATGCTCTGAGTCTGACACGAATTTTGCCATTAGCAGCCATGATTCCTCCAAAAATATACAACTGGCCAAGGCACGCTCGCAAGGAGCTTTAAAGCCTTGACTCAGTCGTTTTGCGGGCTTGCGAAACAACGCAAACCCGCAATCTCAACTATTCAATGATCTTTGTAACCTGACCAGAGGCGATTGTGCGTCCGCCTTCGCGAATAGCGAGCTTGAGACCTTCGTCCATGGCGATCGGGTGAATCAATTCACCTGTGATCTTTGTGTTGTCGCCCGGGTTAACCATTTCAGTGCCGGCTCCCAACTCTACAGTTCCAGTGATGTCCGTTGTGCGGAAGTAGAACTGAGGGCGGTATCCAGAGAAGAACGGCTTTGCGCGTCCGCCTTCTTCGGCTGTCAAAACGTAAATCTGAGCTTCGAACTTTGTGTGCGGGTGGATTGAACCCGGCTTTGCAAGTACCTGACCGCGAACAACGTCTTTCTTTTCAACGCCGCGGAGAAGGATACCAACGTTGTCACCCGGAATACCCTGGTCCAAAGTCTTCTGGAACATTTCGATGCCAGTAACTGTAGAGGCCTGTGTCGGGCGGATACCAACCAATTCTACGGGGTCGTTCATGTTAACGATTCCGCGCTCTACACGACCAGTAACTACTGTACCGCGTCCAGAGATTGTGAAGATGTCTTCGATCGGCATCAAGAACGGCTTGGCTTCGTCGCGAACTGGATCATCGAACCATGTGTCCATGGCTGTGAGCAATTCTTCGATGCACTTTGTGTTTTCAGCGTTTTCAGACTCGTTCAAAGCCTTGAAAGCTGATCCAGTGATGATCGGTGTGTCTCCAGAGAAGCCGTACTTCTCGAGAGTTTCCTGAACGTCAGCAACGCAGAGCTCGAGCATGTCGGGGTCAGCGATGTCGGCCTTGTTCAAGAATACGATGATCTTCGGAACGCCTACCTGGCGAGCGAGCAAAAGGTGCTCTTTTGTCTGAGGCATAACGCCGTCTGTACCGGCTACTACGAGGATAGCTCCATCCATCTGAGCGGCGCCAGTAATCATGTTCTTGATGTAGTCGGCGTGGCCCGGGCAGTCAATGTGAGCGTAGTGGCGCTTGTCTGACTGATACTCAAGGTGGCGGGTATTGATTGTAATACCGCGCTCTTTCTCTTCCGGAGCGTTGTCGATTTCATCATACTTGAGAGCGTGGTCACCGTACTTTTTCGCGCAGTACATTGTGATTGCCGCTGACAATGTAGTCTTACCATGGTCTACGTGACCAATAGTACCAACGTTCATGTGAGGTTTGGTTCTTTCGAACTTCTCCTTTGCCATGTTTTTCTCCTTGCCGGCAACCTGTTTGCCGACACTTAAAAAATATTTTATGTGCTGCGCTTTAAACCAGAACCCTCGCCCTTTCGAAGAAAGAACTTGGATTCGCATACACATCTTTTTTATGCGACTGTTTGATGAACGTTAATGACGGTAAAAGAATAATTTTCTAACATAACGCTCCATAATTTCGGAACATTTATGGCCGACACCACCTGTTCATTGTCAAACGCCGCTTGACAACCGGTTTGGCGCTCTGAGCCGCGGGGCGCTCTTCTGAAAGAAAAGCCGCCGCAGAAATCCCCGTATGGAAGTTCTATTGCCTTGTTGACAACAAGGCATTCCACCCAAGAACCGCGAAACCTGAAAGTTGCAAGCAACTGACTTTACGGTTCCGCCGGAATTGTAAATTCCGCCTGACTCTCAAAGAACCAAAGATAGGTTTTAGAAATATATAGAATTTGTCAAAAAAGGTCAATAGCAATAAAGGAATTTTTAGAAAAAAACTTCCCCCAAAAAAAGCGGGTCCCAGCGACGAGAAAAAGGGGACGGAGCCTACCGTCATTCGCTTGCGTCTTTACGCCTTTGGCAAAGCCGCTTCGCTGACGGGTCCTTCCACCCCTTTTCCTCTGCGTCCCGCTTTTTTTCGGTTTTTCCTAAAAATTCGTCGGGGGATAAAAAAACCGCCCTCGGAAGGGCGGCTTTAGGAAAACTACCAGCGGTAGTGGGCGAAAGCCTTGTTGGCTTCGGCCATCTTGTGGGTGTCTTCCTTTTTCTTGTAAGCAGAGCCAGTGTTGTTGAAAGCGTCAAGAAGTTCGGCGCTGAGAGTGTCGGCCATTCCGTGACCATTGCGGTTGCGGGCTGCGTCGATGATCCATCTCATGGCGAGGGCTTCTTTGCGCGTGTCGCGAATCTCTACCGGCACCTGGTATGTCGCGCCGCCAACACGGCGAGATTTTACTTCTACTTGAGGCTTAACGTTCTCAAGAGCCTTGAGGAACACTTCCAAAGGATCCTTTTCGGTCTTGGCCTTAAGCTTGTCCATCGCTTCGTAAACGATGCGTGTGCAGATGTCCTTTTTTCCGTCCAACATCATGCGAGTAACGAATTTTGAAACAACTTGGCTGTTGTATCTTGAATCCGGCACAATCGGGCGGTTGACAGATTTCTTATGTCTTCCCATCTTATTCCTCCATTATGCCTTAGGCCTTTTGGCGCCGTATTTTGAACGGCCGCGCTTGCGGTCTTCAACGCCAAGAGTGTCTTTTGTTCCGCGAATAATGTGATAGCGAACGCCAGGAAGGTCCTTAACGCGGCCGCCGCGGATCAATACTACTGAGTGCTCCTGCAAGTTGTGTCCGATTCCAGGAATATAAGCTGTAACTTCGATTCCGTTGCTCAAGCGAACACGAGCTACCTTGCGGAGAGCCGAATTCGGTTTTTTGGGAGTAACCGTCATAACGCGCGTGCAAACGCCGCGTTTCTGCGGACAAGACTCAAGCGCGGGGGATTTGGTCCTGTTGGCAGCGGTTTTGCGTCCCTTTTTAATCAATTGGTTAATTGTAGGCATCTAAAAATGTCTCCTTTATAAATTGCCGGGCAGCACCCCCGGTTAAATTCATTTATTGCGGTAACGGCAACTTTACCAAAATCTCGCGATTTGGTCAAGAGCCGCCCGTATTTTTGCTTCACGACCATAACGGTTGTTTCGGGCGGTTTAACCGCGTCCTTTCGGACGCTGCATGGGCCGCGACCAGTTTTCGAGAATCGACCGGCGCGGACTGCGACGGTTGATTCTCGTTAAGTTCATAAGGCGGACAGCCTTATGAACGACTTAGTCCGCGTCCTCGCTGTCAAAGCTGGCAGTTGCGGCTTCCTTCTCGCGCTCGGCTTCCGCTTCGGCAAGCTCTTTTTCGATTCTGCGGCGTTCGATGATTTCATTCATCTGAATGTCCAAGTCCCTGTCGCCAGAGTCGTAAACCTTAACGCCCTTGTAATTCCTGATGCCTGTTCCGGCTGGAATCATATGGCCAATCGCAACGTTTTCCTTTACGCCGCGGAGGGCGTCAACAGATCCGGCGATGGCGGCGTTGGTAAGAACGCGCGTTGTTTCCTGGAACGAGGCCGCCGAAATGAAGGAGTCTACGTTCAAAGAAGCCTTTGTAATTCCCTGGAACATCGGGCGGCCGATTGCCGGCTGTCCGCCTTCTGCGATTACGCGAGCGTTCTCTTCGCGGAAGCGGTATTTGTCAACCTGCTGGCCGAAGATAAAGCGTGTGTCGCCTACAGAAACGATTTCAACCTTGCGCAACATTTGGCGCACGATGATACCGATGTGCTTGTCATTGATGCTTACGCCCTGGGCGCGGTAAACTTGCTGGATTTCGTCCATCAAGTAATTCTGCAATGAGTTCTCGCCCAAAATCGCAAGGATGTCGTGGGGGCTTGGCTGTCCGTCGCAAAGCGGATCGCCGGCCTCAACTTTGTC